>JAGTSD010000332.1 GCA_018262135.1 Pseudomonadota bacterium
GGCCTCACCCGGCAAATCAGGCCGGATCGGTTGCTGATTCTGGGCACCACCGGCAGCATGTGGGACGTGCTGCTGTTCTCACTGGGGCTCGGCCCGGAGCACGATGAGGCATTGCTGGCGCTGACAGAATCCGCCGATGCTGATCAAGCCGCGCAGGAGGAACTGGATGGTCTGACTTCCGTGGTGAGCGAGCAACTGGGGTTGCCTGTCACCCTGCGTTTAATCCCTTACGGCCGGGACACCGACGAACAGGTGGGGATTTTGCAGCGAATGGCTTTGGACATCGCCGAGGGCGATGCGGTGACGCTGGACGTGACGCATGGCCTGCGGCATTTGCCGATGCTGGCGCAGATGAGCGCGTTGTACTTGCGCCGGGTGAAGAACGTCGAAATTCGCGGCCTCTATTACGGCGCGCTGGATATGACCCGCGATGGCGTGACGCCGGTCATGAACCTGCGCGGTTTGCTGGACATCGCCGACTGGACCGGCGCGGTGCAGTCCTTCGACAAGGACGGCGATTACGGGGTGTTCGCCACCCTGATGCGGGAGCAATCGCCGGCGGCGGCCAGCCTGTTGCGGGAATCGGCGTTTTACGAGCGCACCACGCGGCCCGGCCAGGCCCGCAACAAGCTGCGCGAGCTGGATGACCTGCTCGATCGGCAACCCCTGACCGGTATTGGTTCCTTGTTCGCGCCGACGCTGCGCGCCCGGCTGTCGTGGCATCGGGAGGATCGGCTGTACCTGCGGCAACAGGCGCTGGCCCGACTCTATCTCGAACATGATGATTTTTTACGGGCTGCTCTGCTGGGCTTCGAGGCGTTCATTACCCGGCTGATGCAGCAGCAGCGCATGACCAACCCCGATAACTGGACGCAACGGGAAACCGCCAAGAAGGAGTATGAAGACCGGAATAAAACCATCCATCCACGCAGCGATGAATATCAACGCTACTGCCTGCTGCGCGATCTGCGCAATCACCTGGCGCATGGCAATGCCTCGCCACAGGTGGAAATCCAGAAGGCGCTGGCCAGCGCAGGGCAATTGCGGGCTTTTCTGGACGATCTGTTCGGACGGCTGTTGCCATGACGGAGCGGTGAACCCATGACCACCCTCTTCGTCTCCCGCCATCCCGGCGCGCTGGACTGGGCCGCCGGGGAGGGCCTCGCTGTGGACCACGTGATCGCCCATCTCGATCCCGAACTCATCCAGCCGGGCGACCGGGTGATCGGCACCCTGCCGATTCACCTGGCGGCGCGGGTGTGCCAGCGCGGCGGGCGCTACCTGCACCTGAGCCTGGAACTGCCGCCGGAGCAGCGCGGGCGGGAACTGGCCGCCGCCGATCTGCGCCGGTTTGGGGCGCGGCTGGAAGAGTATCGGGTGACGCTCGTCAGCCCTGACTGACCCGCCCTCCCTTCCCGGTTTTTCTCCGCAAAACCACCCTCACTTAAATTATCAGAACTTTCGCTTGAATACCATATATGGTGGTAATTTTAACAAATTACCACTGCATATAGTGCATAAGTGTCCAGCAAGCGAAAGTCATGATTATGTCAGTCGAACCGCCGCTGGGGCAGGGGAGGTACGGGCTGGCCGGGTGGCGTGAGACCCAGGCGATAGTGCCAGTAGGCCCAGGAGCGGCCATCGAAAACCCCGGGCGGCGGATGGCGCAATACCTCGCGCAATGCGTGCGCGCCGACGCTGTCGTTCAGTGCCTGCAAATCCTCGGCGGTGCCATAGGTCATGACATGCGCCAGGAAATGAACGGGGTCGGCCAGCGCCTCTTCCGGTTGTTTGAACCAGACCACGCGGCGGGCTACGGCCAGCAGGGACGGAGTTGCCGGCAGGGCGTTCAAGACTGGGATCCATGGTGAGGATGCCGGCTCGGACAAGGCGACAGAACCGGCAACTGATTCAGGTCAACCCGGGCGGCGGCGGCGCTCAGTCGTGCCTTCACCGCGGCCGGCAGCGTCGGTAAATCGTCAAAGTAACTCAGCGCCTTCAACGTGATCACCGGGTTGAACCGGCTGCCGTAAACAATCTGGCCGGCGGCGAGCGCGGTTGGCAGAGTGACGCCGTTCTGGAGCAGCGCGTCGATATCGAGATAATCCTTGTTCTCGGCAAGCTGATTCGGCTCGAAGGACTGTCGGGAGAAAAAGTCGAAATCGACCGATTCTCGATGTCCCAACCGCAACGCCAGAGCGGTCCCGCCGTAGAGCGTGAACTGTCGGGGCGTCGCGTCGAGTTCGGGCCAGAGTTGGCGCTGCGGTGGCGGCAGCAGGGCAAGTTTGGGTACGAAGATAGACATTTCGATAACCGGCGAACAGCGTGCCGATGGCGATGCCGCCGACCAGCACCAGGCCGATGGAATTACGAGCGGCGGCGCCGGCGCCGGTCACCAGCGTCAGTGGGAAATGACCCGCAATCGTGGCGGCGCTGGTCATCAGAATCGGCCGCAGCCGGATCAGCGCAGCTTCATGCACCGCCGCCAGCTTGCCGAGACCGCCCCGCTGAAGCTTGTTGGCGAACTCCACGATCAGGATGCCGTTCTTGGCGATCAGTCCGATCAGCGTCACCAGCCCGACCTTGGAATAGATGTTGAGCGAGGTGGTCCACCCGGCGGTCAGCGGAAACGGGGTGTTTGGATCGGGGATCTTCAAGAAGGTGAAGACCAGCGCCCCAAACAGCGCCAGCGGCACCGAGCCGAGCAGGATGATCAGCGGATCGCGGAAGCTGTTGAACTGCGCCGCCAGCACCAGAAAGATGAGGACGATGGCCAGGCCCATGGTGGCGAAGAACCGGCTGCCACCTTCCAACCGCAACTGGCGCGACTCGCCGGTGTAATCAATCACGTAGCCTTGCGGCAGCAGCTTGGCGGCTTCGTCTTCCAGGAAGCGCAACGCCTGATCGAGCGGGCGGATCGCCACCCCGCTGAGCTTGACCGCGTTGAGCTGCTGGAAACGATTGAGCGAGCGCGCCTGCGTGCTCTGGCGCAAGGTGGCGACCGAACTCAGCGGCACCAGTTGGCCGTTCGGACCGGTGACGTGGAGATTCTCCAACTGCTCCGGGTTGAGCCGGTCGCTCCGCGCTACCTGCGGAATCACCTTGTAGCTGCGCCCGGCGATGTTGAAGCGGTTGACGAAATTGCCGCCCATCGCGGCGGTGAGATCGGCCCCGACCTGTTGCAGATTCAGGCCCAGCGCGGCGACCTTGTCGCGGTCAATGACGACTTCCGTCTGCGGCTGGTCCAGCTTGACGTCGATCAGGGGCGGAAAGGCGAACATCCCGCTGCTGATTGCCTTGAGTTGAAGCTGCTGGACGATGGCGAGGATTTCCCGGGTATCGGCGGTCGAAGCGATGATGAACTCGACCGGGAATTGGCCCCCGCCCGGCAGCGCCGGCGGCGTGACCGGAAACATCTGGATGCCGGGAATGCGTTGCAGCTTTTGCTGAATGTCCGGCAGGATTTGAAACACGGTGCGCTCGCGCTCGTCCCAGGGCTTGACCACCAACCCGGCGAAGCCCGAAGTCGGAAACGTGACCTGAAAGGTAAATTCGGCTTCCGGCGGACTCAGCAGCGCCTGATTGGCGGCGGCGGTGAACGCGCTGGTCTGATCGAGGGTGGCGTTGGCGGACGCCTCGATGATGCCGAAAATCACCCCCTGATCCTCGCCCGGCGCCAGTTCCTCGGCCGAGAACATCCACATCGGCACGACCAGCACCGCCAGCGTGCCCCACGCCAGATAAACCGCCGGACGCGCGCTCAGCGCCCCGTCGAGCAGATGGCCGTAGAACCGCTTCAGGCGCTCGAACGCGGCGTTGATATGGGCCGGCAGCCAGTGCTGTTCGTCCTCCGCGTTCAATAGCTTGGACGCCATCATCGGCGACAGGGTCAGGGCCACGATGCCGGAGATCGTCACCGCGCCCGCCAGGGTGAAGGCGAACTCGCGGAACAGCGAGCCGGTCAGTCCGCCTTGCAAGCCAATCGGGGTATAGACCGCGATCAGGGTGACGGTCATGGCGATGATGGGGCCGACCAGTTCGCGGGCGCCGAGAATGGCGGCGTCGAACGGCGACTGGCCCTCGCGCAGGTGGCGTTCGACGTTTTCCACCACCACGATGGCGTCGTCCACCACCAGCCCGACCGACAGCACGATGGCCAGCAGGGTCAGCAGGTTGATGGTGAAGCCGAACAATTGCATCAGGAAGATGCCGCCGATCAGCGAAATCGGAATGGCGATGACCGGCACCAAGACCGAGCGCAGCGAACCCAGGAACAGGAAGATGATGATCACCACGATCAACAGGGTTTCCGACAGGGTTTTCACCACCTCGATGATGGCGTTGTTGATGTAATTGGTGGCGTCGTAGGCGACGAAAGCTTGCAGGCCGGTCGGCAGTTCCTTCTCGATCAGCGCCATTTCGGCGAGGACCCGCCGGATCACGTCAATCGCATTGGCGTTGGGCAGCGGAAAGATGCCCATGAACACGGCGGCCTGCCCGGAAAAGCGCACATCGGAGTCATAATCCTCGGCTCCGAGCACCACGTCCGCGACATCCTTCAGCCGCACCAGCGCGCCGCCCTTTTCCAGAACGACCAGGTTGTTGAATTCCTCGACCGAGCGCAGATCGGTGTTGGCGGTCAAGTTGACCTGAATCAGCGCGCCCTTGGTGCGGCCCACGGCGGTCAGTACGTTATTGGCGGCCAGCGCCTGGCGGATTTGCACCGGGCTGAGATTGAGCGCGGCCAGTTTGTCAGGCTTGAGCCAGATGCGCATGGCGAAGGTGCGGGCGCCCAGAATGTCGGCGCGCTGCACGCCGGTGATGGCGGTGAGGCGCGGCTGCACCACCCGCACCAGATAGTCGGTGATTTCGTTCTGCTGGAGAACGTCGGAACTGAAGCTCAGGTAGGCGGAGGCGAATTCGCTGTCGGCGGATTCGATATTGAGGATCGGCGTCTCGGCTTCCGGCGGCAGGTCGCCGCGCACCTGATCTACCTTGGAGCCGATCTCAGCCAGCGCCTTGGTGGCGTCGTAGTTCAGCTTCAGCCGGGCGCGGATGGTGGACAGGCCCTGCGCGCTTTGCGATTCCAGATAATCAATCCCGTCCGCCGCCGCGATAGCCCGCTCCAACGGGGTGGTGATGAAGCCGCGCACCAGATCGGCGCTAGCCCCGATGTAGGTGGTGGTGACCGTGACGCTGGCATTGTCGCTGCGGGGGTACTGGCGAACGTTGAGGGTAAAAATGGCCTGAATGCCGGCAATAATGATGACCAGGTTGACCACGATGGCCAGCACTGGCCGGCTGATGAACATAAAAATGGCCTGAATGCCGGCAATAATGATGACCAGGTTGACCACGATGGCCAGCACTGGCCGGCTGATGAACAAATCCGTAAAGGACTTCATTTTTTAGTAGTCCTGCCTGTACTGGTTTGGAATTTCCCCTCCTTGGCCAAGGAGGGGTAGCGCAGCGCTGGAGGGGTTCGAAGCGGCGATCCCATGAATCGAGTAAGACCGCCATAGTGGATTACCCGCATTAATTCTTGCAGAGGTAATGACCCGCCCGGGCCGAATGTGGGATGTTTCGTCGTCAGATGGAGTCCTGGCTCGCAGCCAGCGGCCGCCAACAACCTGCTTCCGCAGCATAGACCCAAAGCTGAGCCAATTCATCGGTATCCGTAACCACCGTCCCTCGAACTATGGCCAACTCATGGCGCCGCATCGCGCCGTCTATCACCGCATCGCCCAGCAACGCGCTGATGTGGTCCTCATGCTGGCGCACCG
>JAGTSD010000056.1 GCA_018262135.1 Pseudomonadota bacterium
TTCGGAAGATTGCGCGGGTTTCATAGGTTTAAAACTAACCCAAGCGGTGATTCCGGGTCAAGCACCTGTCCACGGAAGACACGGAAAACACGGAAGAAAATTAAAAATTTTTATTCTTTTTCCGTGCCTTCCGTGTTTTCCGTGGATAATGGTTTTTTCATCGAAGCGAGGAATCCAGCATGTCTGAAAACCCAACAACTTTGCACACCGTCAAGGTCTGGGATTTGCCGACCCGGCTGTTTCACTGGACGCTGGTGGCGCTCATGATCGTGCAATGGCTGACCGCCGAGCAAAGCAGCACCATGGATTACCACGTCTGGGGCGGTTACGCGGTGCTGGCGCTGGTGCTGTTTCGGCTGATCTGGGGATTCGTGGGCAGCGAAACCGCCCGCTTCAGCGATTTCGTGCGCGGGCCAGGCGCGGCGCTGGAGTACGTCAGAGCGATGCTGCGCGGCGAGACGCCGCACTATCTCGGCCATAATCCGATGGGCGCCTGGTCCATCGTGGCGCTGCTGATCTTGCTGCTGATTCAGGCGGTCACCGGGCTGTTCGCCAACGACGATATCCTGATCGAGGGGCCGTTGTACGCCTGGGTGTCGAAAGGAACCAGCGACTGGTTGACCACCGTCCATAAGCTCAACTTCAATCTACTGTTGCTGGTCATCGCCGTCCACATTTCGGCGGTGCTGTTCTACCTGCTGGTCAAGCGCGAAAACCTGATCCATCCGATGCTGAGCGGCCACAAGCGCCTGCCGCCGGAACTGGCCCAGCCGGCCCCGCGCCTCGTGAGTCCATGGCGGGCGTTAGCGGCGCTGGCGGCGGTAGGAGTGGCGGTCTGGTCGCTGGTGCGTTGAGCGGGCGGAGCGGAAACGAGAAAGGCCATGCGCAAGCATGGCCTTTCGAGTCGAGAGTTTCTGGCGAGGACTGGCCTAATCCTTGCGGAATTCGTCGTGGCAGGCTTTGCAGGTTTCGGCGGTCTTGCCGAATTGCGCCTTGATCGCCTTTTCGTCGCTGCCCTTGGCGACTTCGGCCAGCTTGGCCGCCTCCTGTTGGAAGCTGTCCATTTTATTCTTGAACTCGGCCGGTTTCGTCCAGATTTCCGGCTTGGCCTCGGTGTTCTTCACCACGTCCGGCCCGGTGCCCTTCGGAAAACCCTCGAAGGTCGCCTTGCTCATCATTTCGACATACTGGGCGTGGCGGGCCACGGCGGCGGCGTCGAATGGAATTTCGCCCTTGACCATCGCGCCGATGGGCTTGAAGTTCCAGCCGATAACGGTGTAGACCGACTGCCGGTATTTGACCACGTCTTCCGGCTTCTGGTCAGCCGCGCTGCCGGTCGTCAGTACCCCCATGCCCAGGATGCCGCCCGCCAACATCATCGCCCATGGCTTGTTCATCGTTTGCTCCCCATTGTGATTAAACAGGTCTGATACAGGATCATCTTGCCACAGGCCCGACATTTTGCAAGGTCAAACTGAAACCAGGCTGAATCAGCGGGCGTTACCATCGCCTTCAAGATGCAGCGCCAGCCAGATCGCCGGCGGATGTGCGCTGGTCCATTCCACCCGATGCCGGCAATGCGCCGGAATCCAGACGTAATCGCCCGGCGTCAGGTGGCGCGCGCCGTCCTCGTCGGCGAAGCGCAGCCCGGCCCCACCTTGCAGCAATACCACCCATTCGTCTTCATCCTGGTCGTACCATTCGCCGGGCGGGGTAGCATGGCCGATGGAAATGATGCGCTCCAGCCGGCAGGCGCCGGTTTGCAGCAGGGTGTCGAACCGTTCCGCTGACAAGGCGGTCGGGATGCCGGTAAACAAGTGGCCGGTGCTGGGAATCATCAGAGTCGAACTCCAATTGTCAGCAATGTTGCAATGCGGAATCGGCTAGAATCTCCGATAGCCGCTGAATCACTCAAAGAATCAGCCTGCGACGCCTGCTTTGGGAGGAATTGCCATGAACGCCGACACGATGACCAACCGCACCTTCGCCGAGATCGAGATCGGCGAAAAGGCCAGCTTGACCCGTACCCTGAAACCGCTGGATATTCAACTCTTTGCCACGCTGACCGGCGACCTGAATCCCACCCACCTGGACGAAAACTTTGCCCGCGAGCATCAGGCCGGTCAACGGGTTGGCCACAGCATGTGGGTGGCCAGTTTGCTCTCGGGGCTGTTTGGCTGCCAGTTGCCGGGGCCAGGCAGCGTGTTCGCCAGCCAGTCGTTCCGCTACCTGCGGCCGGTCCATCTGAACGATACCCTCACCCTGACCGCCGAGGCGCGGGAAAAACGCCCGGACACCCGGACTGTGGTATTCGCCTGCACCGCTGTCAACCAGCGCGGCGAGACGGTGATGGAAGCCACGGTCGAGGTGGTCGCGCCGGCGGACAAGATTGTCGCGCCCCGGCCCGAACTGGCTGCGATGGCGATTCAGACCCATGACAAGTTCAATCGGCTGATTGACTATTGCGCTCCGCTGCCCGATATCGTCACCGCCGTCGCCCATCCCTGCGACCAGTCCTCGCTCACGGCAGCGGCGGAGGCGGCGGAGGCCAGTCTGATCCTGCCGATTCTGGTCGGGCCGGCGGACAAGATTCGCGCCACGGCGGACAAGCACCAGATTGATATCAGCCGCTTCGAGATCGTGGACGTTCCGCACAGCCATGCCGCCGCCGCCAAAGCGGTGGAACTGGTGCGCAACGGTCAGGCGGAAGTGCTGATGAAGGGCAGCCTGCACACCGACGAACTGATGCACGAGGTGATGCGCGCCGATACCGGGATTCGCACCGAGCGCCGGGTCAGCCATGTGTTTTGCATGGACGTGCCGTCCTATCACAAATTGCTGCTGATTACCGACGCCGCGATCAATATCTATCCCGCGCTGGACGACAAGCGCGACATCTGCCAGAACGCCATTGATCTGGCCAGGATTCTGGGGATCGAGATACCCAAGGTAGCGATTCTGTCGGCAGTGGAGACTATCAGCGTCAAGATCGCCTCGACGACCGAGGCCGCTTCGCTGTGCAAGATGGCGGACCGGGGGCAGATCACCGGCGGGCTGCTGGACGGGCCGCTGGCGATGGATAACGCGATTAGCAAGGTGGCGGCGGAGATCAAGGGCATCAAGTCCGAGGTGGCGGGCGATGCCGACATTCTGCTGGTGCCCGATCTGGAAGCCGGCAACATCCTGGCCAAGCAGCTCACCTTCATGGCGCAGGCCGATGCCGCCGGCATCGTGCTGGGCGCGCGGGCGCCGATCATTCTCACCAGCCGCGCCGACAACGTCCGCACCCGCATGGCGTCCTGCGCGGTGGCGGTGCTGATCGCTCACACGCGGCGCGGCAGCCGGTAACCACTGGGATCAAGCTGGCGGCGCTCGGGCGCGACTACGGTCAGTTCCCGCCACTGGCCGGGCGCCAGCCCATCCAGGGTCCAGTCGCCGATCCGGTAGCGGATCAGGCGCAAGGTCGGATGACCGACGGCGGCGGTCATGCGCCGGACCTGGCGGTTGCGGCCCTCGCGCAGGGTGATTTCCAGCCAGGCGGTGGGGATCGCCGCCCGGTACCGAATCGGCGGATCGCGCGGCCACAAGCCGGCCGGTTCGGCGATGCGCCGGACGGTGGCGGGCAAGGTGGGGCCATCGTTCAACTCGACCCCGCGCCGTAACCGCTCCAGAGCCAGGTCGTCAGGGATGCCCTCTACTTGCGCCCAATAGGTCTTGGGCCGTTGGTGGCGCGGGTGGCTGAGCCGGGCCTGCAACGCGCCATCAGCGGTCAGGGCCAGCAGGCCCTCGCTGTCCCGGTCCAGCCGGCCGGCGACGTACACGCCGGGGATAGCCAGATACGCCGCCAGCGTGGGCCGCCCGGCGGTATCGGTGAACTGGCTCAGCACGCCATAGGGCTTGTTGAACAGGATCAGCCGCGGCATTCAAAACAGCCTGCCCAGCATCAAATACAGCGAAGCGTCGCTCTTGGCCAGGCCGCCGGCCAGGTAAAGCGGTCCCAGCGGCGTATCCGCGCCCAGGAACAGGCTGCCCGCTGGAATTAGCGAATCGAGGGTGATCTCGTCGATGGCGTTCCAGGCCCCGCCGACTTCCAGCGAGCCACCTGCGTAAAGGGGGATGGTAAATGCCGCCGAGGCGTTATCGAGTCGATACATGTAGATGAGTTGGCCAAGACCGGCGTACTGCCCTGAGATCTGGCCCGCCTGGTAACCCGACAGGTTCAGGAATCCTCCCAGTAGAAACAGATCCTGAACGCCCAGATCCCCCGACAGCCTGCCAGCCAGAATCGTTCGCGGAATGAGCGTCTGCTTGCCCCAGGTGTAAGCCTTGGCGGCGCTCAGGCTGAGCGTGCTGAAATTATTGCTGGCCCCCAGCGCGGTCAGGGAGTCGTAGAAAACCAGATTGGCGTAATAGCCCGAGGTTGGGAAGTTGAGGTTATCCAGCGTGTCCGCCGCCCAGCGAATCGAATAACCGCCATCGTCGAAGCTGCCTTCATTGATTGTGTTCTCGTTAGTAGAGATTTGGCCAAAGCGGAGATCGTTCTTGCCAGGACCATACCGCAAACCCAACGACAGCCGGCCCCAGTGCTCCAGATTGCGCCCCACTTCCATGCCGATGTTGGCCCGATAGATTCGGAAGCTGGCGTTGTCCTCGTTGGAATCGTCGAGCAAATCCAGGTTGTATTGTTGGTAGCTGAAGTAGGGATTGATGAAGTATTCCTGGGCCGCGTCGAGCGGCTGGTAGAAATCGGTTTCCAGTTTGATATTGCCGCCGATCTGAACGAAGTTACGCCATTGTCCACCGAGGGAGTTGATCTTGGACATGGTGTAGGCGACGCTGAGGTTGAACAGGGAATCTCCCTTCATGTTGGCGCCGAGAAAGAGCCCAAAATTGAGGGCGTTGGTGCCAATGTGCTGCTGCGTGGCCTCGACCACCAGCCCGGTTTTGCCATCCTTTTCGACCAGCGAGTAGGTGACCTGCTGGAAATCACCCATGCCGTAGATAATGTTGAGATTGCGATTGAGTTCCTCGGGATCGAGCGGTTCGCCTGGCTTGACGTTCAGTTGCTTTTCGATGACCTGGTCGGACAGCCGGGTAGTGTTCTTGATCCGGATGAAATCGATGACCGGCTGGTGATTTTCGGGCAGCTCCGGCCGCCCGGCCAGATGCGCTTGATAAGCGGCCAGCGATAACGACAGTTGGCTCAGTTCGCCCCGCTTGTCATTGGCCGCGGCGTAGCCGATGGTGACCGCTGCCCGGGAGCGGTCGAAGGCAATACTGGAAATATCCCCCATATCGGGTGTGATCAGGATGTCCCGGCGCCCCAGGGTTCTGATCTGTTGCTGGGCGTTGCGCACGGTCAGAATGGAGGTGAGTTGCCCCGTGATGGAGAGCAGCGAATTCAGTTCGCTGGCGGGAGCCAGCGGCGAGCCCACATCCACCGCGATGATGACATCCGGGCGACAGAGTTCCCGCACCACATCCACGGGGATATTGTTCGACACGCCGCCGTCCACCAGCAGCTTGCCGTCCAGTTCGACCGGCACCAGGGCGCTGGGGATGGACATGCTGGCGCGCATCGCCATGGCCAGATCGCCGGATTTCAGTACCACGGGCGCGCCGGTAGCCAGATCGGTCGCCACGGCCCGGTAGGGAACCCGCAACTGGTCGAAGTCGCGAATTTTGGCGGCCGGGAGCGACAGTTCCTGCAGCAACAGCAGCAGGTTCTGCCCTTGCAACAGCCCTTGGGGAAGCTGCACCTGGCCGCCCTTGATACCGACGCCGTTGTTCGTCAGGAGAACGCGCTGTTGCTGTTTGGTGCGGAAGGGTAAATCGGCGCGCGGTGGCCCGTCGGTGAACGCCGCCGGCCAGTCGATGCGTTGTACGGTCTTGGTCATTTCCTCGGGGGTCATGCCGGCTGCATACAACCCGCCGATGATCGATCCCATGCTGGTGCCGGCGACGCAGTCGACCGGAACGTGCAACTCCTGCAGCATCTGGAGTACGCCGACGTGGGCGATGCCACGCGCCCCGCCACCGCCTAGCACCAGGCCGACGCGGTGCCGGCCCGGCGCAGTGCCGGCAGTGCTGATCATCGGAGGACCGGCCAGGGCGAGCAGGGACAGGACAAAAACTAAACCGGATAGCAAGCGTTGCATTCGAGGGTTGCGCATGGAATGGAACCCAAAATGGTTGTCCGTGGGAATATTCAGTATTCAGCGGAAATTCAGAAAGTTTATGCCAGGATTACCAGCAAAGTACGATGAAAATTTTGCAAAGGCCGATGCGGCGGGGTTGATTCCATGAGCGACAAACAATTCGAATCCGAATCCTTGCCTGGTGGCCTGGTGGCCACAGATCTTGAGGCACGCGAACGGCGAGAGTTTCTACTGAGCCTGGGCAAATGGTCGAAGGCGGTTATCGGCGGCGTCCTGCTGGGCGGAGTGCTGGTTCCTGGGCAGGAGGCCAGAGCGCAAGGTGGCGCTGGTCTTTGGTACAACTCCGGCCGCGGCTGGGGCGGGTGGGTCCAGCAGCCCTGGGGCTGGTATGACGGACCGAGCTGGTATGATGGACCGCGCTGGTATGACGGACCGCGCTGGTATGATGGACCGTACCGGCGTCGCCGGCCGTACTGGCGCGGCCACGGCTGGTATAACGGCCCCCGGCACGGACATCCCTGGCATAACGGCTGGCATAACGGCTGGTATAACCGCTGACCTCCCCATGAACGATTTCATCTATGAGGTTCCCGTGGAGCGGGTTTCTGCCTACCGGGGCCGGCGGCTCATCGTTCGCGCCCACGAGCCGGCGACGCTGATAACCGCCCTGGCGGACGAAGAATTTGAACGCCTCGTCGGCTTGCGGCTGTTGTCCCTGGCCGCCGATTCCGAACCATTGAATGCCTGGGCGCCGGAGCTGCCGGTGGATTTGGTCATGGCCGATCCTGGCGCCGAGTTTCCCCTGTTGTATCGGCACGCCGAGTTGCTCGAACACCATCCGGTGCGGGTCATGATCCCGGTTCGGCCCGGATTCGCCAGGGCGGTCAAGGTCGCAGTATCGCTGCATTTCGCGGTATGGCTGGAGCCGGGCCAGCCCGAACCGGCGCTGATCGAGGAACTGGCCGAGGTCATGGCGTTCTATCTGCGCCAGCCGACCGTCGCCCAGCCGGTCGAATTCTTTCACAGCACGCTGCTGGGCTTTTATCACGACGATCCGGCGCCTCTGTGGGTGGTGCTGGATGCCGATCCCGAATGTTTGCGTCATGTCGCCGACGAAGGCGCGGAATCCTTGCCGGGACGACTGGCGGGCGTCGAAGCCACGGTCGCGGCCGATGCCGATCTCGGCGAATGGATCGCTCGGGTGCTGGCAACGGCGGACGAGTGCCGGAACTGCGAATTTCTCCCGAGTTGCGGCGGCTATTTCAAATGGCCGCGCCGTGATTACGACTGTGCGGGCGTCAAGCGGCTGTTCGGTCTGTTGCGGGAGGCCGCCGCCGAATTGCGCCGCGATCTCGGCTCGGCCCCGGTCTAGCGAAAGTTCCCGCCGGAGCTGATGCCGGCGGGAATGGTTCTTCGGCGACTGGGCGGTCGACCGTTTTAGTAGCGATACTACTATTACTACTTGTTTCGGCCGTAGATGTTGCCGACCACGGCGCCCGCCGCGCCGCCGATCAGCGCGCCGGTCCCGGCGCTGCCGCCGCTTAACCCGCCGATGGCCGCGCCGCCCAGCGCGCCGATGGCCGCGCCGCTCATCGTGCTCTGCTGGGTGGGCGTCATGTTGGTGCAGCCGACGCCGAGGGCGAGAGCGGGAACCGCGAACAAATAACCGATCTTCTTCATGATTTACCCCTTGTTCGCCTTGGGCGTGCTGGATTCTTCGGGCTTGGCCTTGGGTGCGACCATCTGGAACCAGATCACTTCGATAATTGGCTGCTGCTGCTTTTCAGGATTGGCCTTGTAGTAGGCATCCACGGTTTCCACGATCTGCGGTACGGCCATGCCATCCAGGGCCTTGACCAGTTTGGCGACGGTGGTGCGGTGCTTGGGGTTGGGGCCGCTCAACTGGTATTCAACCATCGCCATGTTCAGGATGCCGAGCACGTAGGCGCGTCTCTCGGTATCGGTGGCTTTCGACCAGTGCTCGCCGGTGGGCATCCGCCATTCCTGCTTGGCCGGCGTTGCGGATTGCGCCGATGGGGATTCGGCGGGCTTGGCCGCCGGTTTCGCCGGTTCGGCGGCCTGGGCGATGGACCAGCCAGCCAGGCCGGCGACCAGGCCGAGCGATAGCAGGGTTGTCGTGAAACGACGTTTTGTCAGCATGGAGTTCCTCCTTGGGAGGGTGGGTTTGGAAAGGAAATTCTGATGCGGTTCGCGGCGCTTCGCCACATCCTACGGGCTGGCCTGGGCCGCCTTGCGTTCCTGCCAGCGGTTATAAATCCAGACCCCGACGAAATAGGCGATGGTAACCCCAAGGCCTATCCAGATTAGCAGGGGCGCGAGGTTGGAAAAGGCCACATTGATGATCCCGCCGGTGAGGATGAAGGCGGCGACCACGCACAGGCGCCAGTCGTAATAAATACCGGCCAGATAGGCGCTCAGCGCGATGACCAGCGTGATGATGAAC
>JAGTSD010000333.1 GCA_018262135.1 Pseudomonadota bacterium
GTGTTGCAACAAACCGACAAGCTGATCCGGGTGGTGCCGGAGGTGCAACGGGTGTTCGGCAAGGTCGGGCGGGCGGAGACCGCCACCGATCCGGCGCCATTGAGCATGATCGAGACGGCGATTCAGTTGAAACCGCGCGACCAGTGGCGCCCCGGCCTGACGACGGCGGATTTGATCGCCGAACTGGATCGCATCGTCAAGCTGCCCGGCCTGAGCAACGCCTGGGTGATGCCGATCAAGAACCGGATCAACATGCTGGCCACCGGCATCAAAACGCCGCTGGGGGTCAAGGTGGCCGGTAGCGACCCGGCGGTCATCCAACAGGTCGGCGAACGGCTGGAACAGGTCATCCGTGCGATTCCCGGCGCGGCATCGGTCTATTCCGAACGGGTAGCGGGTGGTCGCTACGTGGACGTGGCCGTGAACCGGCTGGCCGCCGCCCGGCTGGGACTGAACGTCAGCGACGTGCAGGAGGTGATCAACACCGCCGTCGGCGGGATGAACGTCACCGAGACCGTCGAGGGTCTGGAACGCTATCCGGTCAACCTGCGTTATCCCCAGGAAGCCCGCGACTCGCTGGAGCGGTTGCAAGCCCTGCCCATCGTCACCCCGACCGGGGCCGCCGTGCCGTTGAGCCAGGTCGCCGAAGTCAAAATCACCGACGGCCCGGCGATGTTGCAGAGCGAGAACGCCCGGCTGACCGGCATCACCTACGTGGACATTCAAGGCCGCGACATCGGTTCCTTTGTCGCTGAGGCGCAACGGGCGGTAGCGGAACAGGTCGCGTTGCCCGCCGGCTATTCGCTGCGCTGGTCTGGTCAGTACGAGTATCTGGAACGGGCGCTGGCCCGGTTGCAGATCGTGACGCCGGTGACTCTGGGAATCATTTTCCTGCTGCTCTATCTCAGTTTTGGCCGGCTGGGCGAGGCGATCCTGATCATGGGCACCCTGCCCTTCGCCCTGTTGGGCGGGGTCTGGCTGCTGTACTGGCTGGACTACAACCTGTCGGTCGCGGTCGGGGTCGGTTTTATCGCCCTGGCCGGGGTGGCGGCGGAAACCGGCGTAGTGATGCTGGTCTATCTGGATCAGGCGCTGGCCAAACGGCGGGAAACCGCGCGGGCGGAAGGTCGCGCGGTGACGATCGCCGAACTGCGCGAGGCGGTGGTCGAAGGCGCCCTGCTGCGGTTGCGGCCCAAGATGATGACCGTCGCCACCATCATCGTCGGTCTGCTGCCGATCATGTATGGCGCCGGCACCGGGTCGGAAGTCATGCAACGAATCGCCGCGCCGATGGTCGGTGGCATCGTCAGCGCCACTTTGCTAACGCTGGTGGTGATTCCGGCGGCATACCTGATCTGGCAGGGCATGGTGATCGGCCGGGAAAACCGGCGGCGTAACGCGGCGACGGTCGCGGTCGAATCCTGAACTTAACCCAAGCAACCCTGTGGAGGACGCATGAAAAAACGACGACTGACCCCGTTCATCCTGGCCGCGCTCCTCGGCGTCGGCGGTATCGCTCTGGCGGCTGAATCCCACGATCACAGCGCCTCCCCCACGTCCGCCAGCGCATCCATTGCGGCGACCGGCACGGTCAAGAGCGTGGACGCCGCCAAGGGCAAGCTGGTGATTGATCACGATCCGATCCCGGCGCTGAAGTGGCCGCGCATGGTCATGGATTTCCAGTTGGCGGACAAAGCTATGGCGAGCAAGGTCAAGGCGGGCGACCAGGTGAAATTCGACATGAAGGAAGGCGGCCAGGGCGCTTACGTCATCACCGCGATTGAACCGGCGCCCTGAACGCTGCGATGTCGTCCCGGACGCTCCATGCACTCTCGGGCGCGTCCGCTACACTTTGTCCTGACCGGATCAACCCGCCTCAACCAGGAGCGCAACTGATGCTCGCTAACCTGCCCGAATCCGCTTTGAATCGCCGCCAATTCCTGACTGCCCTGCTGGCCGGTTCCGCCGCGCTGGCCTTTGGCGATTTCGCGTTGCCCCGCGCGGCCCGCGCCGCCGGCGGCAGCGGTCCCTTCGCGCTGCCGCCTCTGCCCTGGCCCGACGACGCCCTGAGTCCGACCATTTCGGCCAATACCATCGGCTTCCACTACGGCAAGCACCATCAAGGTTACTTGAACAACCTCAATCAACTGGTCGCCGGAACGCCGCTGGCGGACCAATCTCTGGAGGCGGTGATCAAGGCCACCGCGGGCAAGGCCGACCAGACTGCGATCTTCAATAACGCTGCCCAGGTCTGGAACCATACCTTCTACTGGAACAGCCTGCGGCCCAAGGGCGGCGGCAAGCCCGGCGGCGCGCTGGCTGAGCTGATCGAAAAATCCTTCGGCGATTACGACAAGTTCAAGGCGGAGTTCGCCAAGGCTGCGACTGGGCAGTTCGGCAGCGGTTGGGCCTGGCTGGTCAAGGATGGCGACAAGCTGATCGTCACCAAGACCGGCAACGCTGATACCCCCATAGCCCAGGGCCAGAAACCGCTGCTGACTGTTGATGTCTGGGAGCACGCCTACTATCTGGATTACCAGAACCGCCGGGCTGACTACGTGGTCGCCGTGCTCGACAAGCTGATCAACTGGGACTTCGCCGCGCAAAATCTGGCAGCGTGAACCGAACTAACCTGCGGACATCAAGGAGCAAACCATGCCCGCCACCGAAACCTTCACCTATGCCTTGCCCAGCGGCGCCACCATCGAAGTGCAGAACCTGCCCGGCGGCGCCCGGGGCGCGCGCGGTGGCCACCGAGCGTGAGGAGCGGCCACCGCTGGCCAAGGTCTTGGCGCCCTTGGGCGAAGTCGTGCAACTGGTCCTGGATCAAATCCGCGCCACCGTGAAGACTCCGGACAAAGTGACGGTAGAACTCGGGGCCGCGCTCAAAGGCAAATCGTCCATCGTCCTCGTCTCCGGGGAAACCGAGGCCACCCTCAAGGTAACGCTGACCTGGGAGAACAAGACCCAGGGCTGACCTTCCGCCCATGAGCGCCGACCTCACGCCCTTGCGTAACAGCGTGGTCCGCATCAGCGGGCCGGAAGGGAGCTACGCCGGCCTGGGATACCGGATTTCCGCCGATATCGTGGTCACCTGTGCCCACGTGGTGGCAGCGGCACTGAACCACGACGCGGACGCGGAGGAGCCGGCCGTCGGTCAGGTCTTGGTAGATGCCCCTTTCGCGCC
>JAGTSD010000334.1 GCA_018262135.1 Pseudomonadota bacterium
TGTGGGGCGCCGATCTGGGCCTGTGGGACTGGGATATTCGCGCCGACACGATTACCTGTAGCGGACCCTGGGCCGAACTGCTGGGGTGTCGGCCGGGCGAGCTGCAACTCTCCTACCCCGAGTGGGAACAACACATTCATCCCCGCGATCTGGCCGCCGTCCAGGACGCCCTGCGCGCCCATCTGGACCAGCGCGCGCCTTTCTACCGCAGCGAATATCGCTTGCGGCGGAAGAACGAAGACTGGATCTGGGTCCTCCTCCGGGGCAAGGTGATCGAACGCGACCCGCACGGCCAACCCGCGCGCGTCTGCGGCATCGTCATGGACATCAGCGACCGCAAACGCCTGGAAGAGAAGCTGCGCCGCCTCGCCATCACCGACCCGCTCACCGGCGCGTTCAACCGGCGCTACCTGCTGCAGGTGATGGAGCGGGAAATCAGTCGCGTCCAGCGTTACGGCCGGCCGCTGTCGCTCATCATGTTCGATATTGATCATTTCAAGCGGGTCAACGATAGCTTTGGCCACGAACGGGGTGACACCGTGTTGAAGGGAATCGCGGCGCTGGTGCGAGAACGCCTGCGCCACAGCGATATTTTCGTGCGCTGGGGTGGCGAGGAGTTCATGATCCTCGCCGCCGAAACGGTGTTGCCCAAAGCCATCGCGTTGGCGCAAACCTTACGGATGGCATTGCACGAGTTCTCTTTTCCCGATATCGGACCGATCACAGCCAGTTTTGGCGTGGCCGAATACCGCCCGGACGAAACCTTGGACCAATGGCTGAAACGGGTGGACGACTTGGTGTACGAGGTCAAACGCGAAGGCCGGGACCACGTCAGCCATCGCAGGATCGAATGCTGACGAGCGATTCAGCCGCGTTCAAACCCGTGGCTCGATCAGTTCGCGCAGCACCGTGGTGGCGTAGGCGCCGGCGGGCAGTCGGAAGTGGATTACGGCGGTTCCCGCCTCTGGGAACTCCAGCTTTGCATCCCTGATCATCAGCCGCAGCGCCCGCCGTTCCTGTGCCAGTCCTGCCGCGGTCAGCCCGTCGCGGAATACTGGCAGCGTCGCCGCCACCGTTTCCTCCAAGGCCCGAACCGGGCCACTGCTGCGTAGCTCCCCAGCGCCCCACAGCGGGCCGGTGGGATGCAGGTCGAAATCGACGACCCGCCGGCGAATCGTTTCGTCCACGGCGTCAATCGCGAAGATGCTATGGCTCCCGTCCAGCATCAGTACTTCGCCCGGCAGCGGCTGATTCCACGTCCCCTCGACCACCCGCCGCGCCAGCACGGCGTTGAACAGCGCCGAACGCGCGGCGGACAGATACAGACCCCGCTGATGCCGGTCGCGCACTTTTAACTCACCCCGCAACATGGCCTCGGCCTGTTCCAGATTGCCGCCGTCGTGGCCGAAGCGTTGCTCGCCGAAGTAGTTGGGGACGCCGGTCGCAGCGACGAGGTTCAGCCGCGCCGCCAGTTCGTCCGGATCGCCGTCCAGGTCGCGGAGAGTGATGCAGAAGGTGTTGCCGCTCAGCGCGCCGCGCCGCAGCTTGCGGGAATGGCGAACGGCGTTCAGCACAGTGAAATCGGGATCGGGGTTCGCCGACCAGTCGGGTTCCGCCCGACCGGGCAGATGCACCGAGAACCATTGCTCGGTCACGGCGTGGCGGTCCTTCAGCCCGGCGTAGCTCACGGCGCCAGATGGGACGCCGGCCCGTTCGGCCAGCCGCCGCGCCACCCAGTCGGTATTCGCGCCGCGCTTGCGCACCCAGAGCCAAACGTGTTCACCGGCGCCATCCAGGGTGAAGCTGATTTCCTCGCGGACCTGGAAATCCTCGGGAACGGCGCGCAGCCGGCCGACCAGCGTCGGTTGGCCATGAGCGTGGGGAAGAGAAAGCATTACGCGGTCAAAGCATGAGTTGCCGAATATAGCCGCACACTGCGATGAGTTGGGCCTTGTCCATGCGACCGATAATGTTGCGGATCACGGAGCCGATGATCTTTAGCGCGGCAGCCATGCTGAGATTGGCTGACTGCTGCACCACAAAGCCCACCCCGGCCAACTGGAGCGGCTTGATAAAATAGTAGTCCATTCCGGTATTGGTCAATTCCACAACGAGTTCTCCCAGCGCCCCCCGGTGTTTTTTGGCATCATCGGCTTGCTCGAGCGTATCAAGCAATTGGAGGGTTTTTGCATGGAGTTCGTCTGAATAGAAGAAGCGAAGGGATGGGTTGGCGTTATGCACGATATCACCTCTTTTCAATGGTAAAGATCAGCACGGTGGCTAGCGCCGCCGACCGGTAAAACGAAATCTCGCTGTATTCTACCACACCTCTCCTTGTCCCATCCCATAAAAAACTTATTATATTCAAATAGTTATATAGTAACACTGAAACTCGGGGTAAAATATATGCCTATAAAAATCAATGCCTTGCAAAAATAAGTGAAACTCCAGCACGCCGTCGCGCCTATATTGATGCGATAAACTCGGCCGGGTCAAATGCTTACCGGTGTGGATGGCCGATGATCGTTCCCGGCGGACGGCTACGCTCGGACAGCATCGAAGTGGACTGCCCTGTTGTCTCGTACAGCACGTAGCCGAGGAACGCTCTGTGCTACGCTTTGGTCATTATTGATCTTTTGGGAGTTCGGTCATGTCCCAGCCCGCGCAAAGCCTCGCCTTCACCTACGACGATTATCTGGAATGGGAACAGCGCCAGCCGGAACGTCACGAATACGTGCGCGGCGAGGTGTTCGCCATGGCTGGAACCACCGACCGGCATAATGAAATTTCGGGTAATTTCTACACGCTGCTCCGCCAGCATCTGCGCGGCGCGCCCTGCCGGGCCTACATGGCCGATGTCAAGGTTCGGGTGGAAGCCGCAGACTGCGGTTTCTATCCCGACGTGCAGGTGACCTGCGCTGAAAGCGACCGCACCGACCGGCTCGTCAAGCGTTCGCCGGTGTTGGTGGTCGAGGTACTGTCGGACAGCACTGCCTCCTACGACCTGGGCGACAAGTTCGCCGCCTGCCAGCAACTCGACAGCCTGCGCGAATACGTGCTGGTGGATCAGGATCGGGTTCGCGTCCAGATTTACCGGCGGCGGGACGGGCAAGTGGTGGGTGGACAGCATCGGTCCCGGCGGGCGGCTGCGCCTGGACAGCGTCGAACTGGATTGTCCGGTGGAAG
>JAGTSD010000335.1 GCA_018262135.1 Pseudomonadota bacterium
CTGCGCAACTGCTCCGAACGGTTCGGGTGCCGCAGCTTGCGCAGCGCCTTGGCCTCGATCTGCCGAATCCGCTCGCGGGTCACGTCGAACTGCTTGCCGACCTCCTCCAGCGTGTGATCGGTCGGCATGTCGATCCCGAACCGCATCCGCAGCACCTTGGCCTCGCGCGGGGTCAGCGTCGCCAGCACCTCGCGGGTCGCCTCGCGCAAGCCCTCGACCGTGGCCGCGTCGATCGGCGACAGCACGCTGATATCTTCGATAAAGTCGCCCAGGTGCGAATCCTCGTCGTCGCCGATGGGCGTCTCCATCGAAATCGGTTCCTTGGCGATCTTCATCACTTTGCGGACCTTGTCTTCCGGCATTTCCATCCGCTGGGCCAATTCGTCCGGGGTCGGCTCGCGGCCCATCTCCTGCAGCATCTGCCGGGATATCCGGTTCAGCTTGTTGATGGTTTCGATCATATGCACCGGAATGCGGATGGTGCGGGCCTGATCGGCGATGGACCGGGTGATGGCTTGGCGAATCCACCAGGTCGCGTAGGTCGAAAACTTGTAGCCGCGCCGATATTCGAACTTGTCCACCGCCTTCATCAGGCCGATATTGCCTTCCTGAATCAGATCGAGGAATTGCAGGCCCCGGTTGGTGTACTTCTTGGCGATGGAAATCACCAGCCGCAGATTGGCCTCGACCATCTCCTTCTTGGCGCGGCGGGCCTTGGCCTCGCCGATGGACATATGGCGGTTGATATCCTTAATTTCATGAATCGTCAGCCGTGCCTCCCGCTCGATGGCTTGCAACCGCCGTTGCGCCGCCATCACCGCATCGCGCCGCGCCACCGTAATCAGGGGCGAATACTTCTTGCCAGCCTGAACGTGCTCGTCCACCCAGTCCAGCCGGGTTTCATTCTGCGGAAACGAGGTGATAAAGGTCTTACGCGGCATTTGCGCGCCATTGACACAAATGTTCATGATTTCCTTTTCATGCGTGCGGATCCGCTCGGCTCTGTCGTGCAGACTCGCGATCAACTGATCCAGGGCCTTCGGCACCAGACGAAATTGCAGGAAACGGTCACCCAGTTGCTGGCGCAGCATCCGGGTCTGATCGTCCTGAAGGCCGAACTCGTCCATGCTGGCGAGCGTTTCCTGGTACAGGGCGCGCAATTCCGCGAAGCGGCGCGCGGTTTCCTCGGGATCGGGACCGCTCTCGACCACGGTCGCGCTCTCCCCATCCTCGTCCTCCTCGTCGCTCACCACCACCACCGCCACCTCGTCGACGACCACGACCGCGTCCGGGTCATCGGCCGCCAGCAACAACGCCTCGTCCGGCAGCGGTGGAACCACTTCTTCGATGTCGTTGAAACCGCTGATGATGTCGGACAACCGGATGCCGTTCTCGCTGATCGAGTCGTAAATTCGCAGAAGCTCGCCGATGGTGGGCGGATAGCTGGCCAGCGCCAACAGCACCTGGCTCATGCCCTCTTCGATGCGCTTGGCGATCTGGATTTCACCCTCGCGGGTCAGCAGCTCGACCGTCCCCATCTCGCGCATGTACATCCGCACCGGATCGGTGGTGCGGCCAAACTCGCTGTCCACGGCCGCCAGCGCGGCGGCGGCTTCCTCGGCCACGACATCGTCGTCGGCGCTGGCCGGGTTTTCGTTGAGCAACAGGGTCTCGGTGTCGGGCGCGAATTCATGTACTTCGATACCCATATCGTTGATCATCGCGATGATATCCTCGATCTGCTCGGGATCGACGATGTCATCGGGCAGATGGTCGTTCACCTCGGCATAGGTCAGAAACCCCTTTTCCTTGCCGCGGGCGATCAACTTCTTCAATTGCGACTGTTGCTGCTCGCTCATGACCTGTTCACAGACTAAGGTAGGAAAAACATAAATTAATAATCATATCACGAATGCCGCACTTAACTATCAGCAGAAACCGCTTAGATTTTTTTCGGCTTGCCCAAGTTCCGCACGGCCTCGCGTTCCTCGGCGCTCAGCGCGCTGGGCGAGCCACGTCGCAGCAGAATATCCGGCAGGTGCTCGCGCGGGTCGTCGCGCCGCCGGAGATAGGCCAGGATATCGGCGAACTCGGCATCAAACTGAAAGCCCTCGGCCGGCGCTTCCGGTTCCCACGCCGCCAGTCGCTCCAGAATCGCACCCTCGCGGGTGTCCCGGTAGTGCTCCAGCAGCGCGGCCACGCTGAGATGGGGATGGTTTCGCAGCGTTTCAATCAGTTCGGCCAGCAATTTGATCCCGGGCTCGCCGTTATCGAACGGAGTGGAATCGTTGACCACCGCCTGTTGCGCCAGTTCCGGCCGATAGAGCAACAACGCAATCGCCTTGCGCAGCGGGGTGCGGATCAACCGCAAGTTATGGTCGGCGCGACTGGCGGCAGCGGGCGGCGGGCGCAACCGGGTGGCGGTCAACCCCGCTTCCCGCCGCAGCCGTTCGTCCATCAGATCGCGGAAATGACCGTCGGGCAGTTTTTCCAGCAACGGTCGGGCCAGTTCGGCCAGCCGGGCGCGGCCAGCCAGGGTTTCGGGATCGGTCTGGCCGCGCAGTTCGGCAAACAGATAATCCGCCAGCGGCGTCGCCTGTTCCAGCCGCCGTTCGAACGCCGCCTGACCCTCCCGGCGAACCAGGGTGTCCGGATCCTCGCCCTCGGGCAGGAACAGAAAACCGATCTGCCGGCCATCGCGCAGGAACGGCAGCGCCACGTCCAGCGCCCGCCAGCCCGCCGCCCGGCCGGCGCGGTCGCCGTCGAAACAGAACACCACTTCGTTGACCACCCGGAACAGCCGTTCGACGTGCTCGGCGGTGGTGGCGGTGCCCAGGGTGGCGACCGCGTAACCGATGCCATGCTGGGCCAGCGCCACCACGTCCATGTAACCCTCGACCACGATCAGCCGTGGCAAGGACGGGGTGTGAGCGCGCGCCTCGTACAGGCCGTACAGTTCCGACCCCTTGTGAAACAGCGGCGTTTCCGGGGAATTGAGATACTTGGGCGTGGCGTCGCTGTCCAGCGCCCGGCCGCCGAAAGCGATCACCCGGCCGCGCCGGTCGCGGATCGGAAAGATGATGCGGTCGCGGAAGCGGTCGCGCAGCCGGCCCTGCTCGTCGCGGCTGGCCAGCCCGGCGGCCAGCAAATCCTCGGCCGGGACGCCGTCTCC
>JAGTSD010000336.1 GCA_018262135.1 Pseudomonadota bacterium
TACGGCGGGCGCGATCCGGCGCTGCGCGAGCGCGGCATCCTGCGGGTGCTGGATCATCTGGCCGCCAGCGGCCGCATGCCGGAACCGGCGGTCGCCAGCCTCAAACAGGCCTACGACTTCCTGCGCCGGGTCGAAAACCGCCTGCAAGCCTGGGCCGATCAGCAAACCCACAACCTGCCGGACGACGAACTGGCGAAACTGCGGCTGGCCTTCGCCATGGGCCAACCTGGCTGGGGCGCGTTCACCCTGGAACTGGCCCGCCATGTCGAAGCCGTGAGCCAGCAGTTCGCCCAGGTGTTCGGCGGGCCGACGGCGGCGCCCGACCGCGCCGCGGGCGAGGACGCGCTGGCGGACCTGTGGCGGAACGAACCGGACGAGGAAGCCGCGTTGCAAGTATTGGCCGACCGCGGGTTCGAGCCGCCGACGCTGGCCTGGAACCGGTTGCGGGCGCTGAAAAACGGCTTTAGTTATCGGACGATGAGCCCGCGTGGGCGCCAGCGGCTGGACGGGCTGTTGCCGTCGGTGTTGCGGGCGGTCGCCGCCACGCTGGAGCCGACCGCGACCCTGGAGCGGGTGCTGAATCTGCTGGAAGCCGTCGCCCGCCGCTCGGTGTATCTGGCGCTGCTGGCCGACCATCCACATACCCTGGAGCATCTGGTCAAGCTGTGCGCCGCCAGCGGCTGGATCGGCGCGCACCTGGTCCGTTATCCGTTACTGCTCGACGATCTGTTGAATCCCGCCACGCTGTACGCGCCGCTGGATCGCCGGGGACTGGCGGCGGAACTGGACTTGCAACTGGCGCGGGCGCCAGCCGACGATCCCGAGGAACGGCTGAACGCCCTGCGCTATTTCAAGCAGACCCAGGTGCTGCGGGTGGCCGCCGCCGATGTCAGCGGGGCCATGCCGTTGATGATCGTCAGCGATCATCTGACCGAAATCGCCGAAACCCTGTTGCGCAAGGTGCTGGAGCTGGCCTGGGCGGATTTGCTGCCGAAGTTCGGTCAGCCCCGCTGCGTGGTGGACGGGGTGGAGCGGGACGCCCGTTTCGCCATCGTCGCCTACGGCAAGCTGGGCGGCATCGAACTCAACTACGGTTCCGATCTGGACCTGGTGTTCCTGCACGACAGCGCTGGCGAGCGGCAAGTGACCCAGGGGCCGCGTTCGATTGACAATCCCACTTTCTTCGCCCGGCTGGTGCAACACATCATCTACTGGCTGACCACGCGCACCGGGGCCGGCGACCTGTACGAGGTGGATACCCGGTTGCGGCCCAGCGGCCGGGCGGGCCTGCTGGTCAGCTCGTTCGAGGCGTTCGCCGAATATCAGCATCATCAGGCCTGGACCTGGGAGCACCAGGCGCTGATCCGAACGCGGGTCGTGGCGGGACCGGCGGCGCTGGCCGCGCGATTCCAGGCGATCCGCCGCGATGTGCTGGGGCGCGAACGCGATCCCGCCACGCTGCGCCAGGAAGTCCGCGATATGCGCGAACGAATGCGCGCCGAACTGGATGCGAGTACCACCGAGGTCTTCGATCTCAAGCAGGGCCGGGGTGGTATCGCCGATATTGAATTTGTGGTGCAATATGAAATTCTGGCGAACGCGCACCGCTATCCGGATTTGCTCATCTATCCCGACAATATCCGGCAGCTCGACGGGCTGGAGCGTTTCGGCATCCTGTCCATTGCCGATACCGCCCGGTTGCGCAACGCCTACCGGGGGTTGCGCCGACGCATCCATCAACTCAAGCTGCAAGAACAGCCGGCCCAGATTCCGATGGATGAAGCGCGAGACGAACGCGAAAGTGTGATCCGTGTCTGGCGGCGGCTGATGGAAGGCGATGGATAGCCTGTCCACTCGAACGAAAGGATTGCAATACTCACGAGGAGATTCCGATTATGTCAATGGCCGACCGTGATGGTCTGATCTGGTACGACGGTGAACTGACCCCTTGGCGCGAAGCCAACACCCATGTGCTGACCCATACCTTGCACTATGGCATGGGGGTCTTCGAGGGCGTTCGCGCCTACGCCACCGACCGGGGCACCGCGATTTTCCGGCTTCAGGCTCACACCGACCGGCTGTTTCGTTCCGCCCACATCGTCGGCATGCCGATGCCCTACAGCAAGGACGAGATCAATACCGCCTGCCGGCAGGCGGTCAGCACCAATAATCTGGCCAGTGCCTACATCCGTCCGATGTGCTTCTACGGCTCCGAGGGCATGGGGATTCGCGCGGACAACCTCAAGGTTCATGTCATCGTCGCGGCCTGGGAATGGGGCGCGTATCTGGGCGCGGAAAACCTGGAGCGCGGCATCCGCATCCGCACCTCCTCGTTCAATCGCCATCACGTCAACGTCACGATGTGCAAGGCCAAGGCCAACGGCAATTACATGAATTCGATGCTGGCGCTGGCCGAAGCCGTGCGCGACGGCTACGACGAGGCCATGTTGCTGGATACCGAAGGCTATGTCTCCGAAGGCAGCGGCGAAAACATCTTCATCGTCCGCGATGGCGTGATTTATACGCCGGACCTGACCGCGGCGCTGGAGGGCATCACCCGCGACACCATCCTGCGCTTCGCCGCCGACCTGGGGATTCCGGTCAAGGAAAAGCGCATCACCCGCGACGAAGTGTACATCGCCGACGAAGCATTCCTCACCGGCACCGCCGCCGAAGTAACGCCAGTCCGCGAGGTAGACGGCCGCGCCATCGGGGCGGGTCGGCGCGGCCCGATCACGCAACGCTTGCAGGCGCTGTATTTCGATCAGGTTCATGGTCGCCGCGAGGTCTATCCCGAGTGGTTGACGCTGGTTTGAGTTTGCCGACAGTTCCCGATCACCAATAAAAATCAGGAGAATCGTTCCATGGCCGCCGCTTCCGCTGCTGTTGCCGCCAAGACCGTCCCCAACGCCCAGAAGTCCTATGAAGTGAGCCGCGCCGAATTACCGGTGTCCTGCCCGATGCCAGATATGTCGGTGTGGAATTCCCACCCCAAGGTTTATTTGCCCATCGAAGCCACCGGCAAGGCCAAGTGCCCGTATTGCGGGGCGGATTTCGTGTTGGTGAATTGACAGTCTGTTTCGCTGGGCGCGGGCGGAGTCTTGACTGATGCCGCTCGTCGTCTGGCGATTCAGCGACGGCAAGGCCGGGCATGACAACCAGACCCGGGGCGCCTGCTGCCGCGCTGCAGGGCTGGCTGCTCGGTCGCCTTCCCTCCTGGAACGGCCTGCCGGCCCCGGGTTTGCTGCTGGGCGCCGGCCATCGCACCCATCTGTCGCTGTTGGCCGCGCGCCGAACGCGGGGCGGCAAGGTCGTGGTGCTGATGCGCCCCAGTCTGCCGCTGAGCCTGTTCGATCTCTGCCTGATCCCGGAACACGATGCGCCGCCGACCCGTGTGAACGTGCTCGCCACGCGCGGGGCGCTGAACCGAATCCAGCCCTCGGCTGCGCAGGACCCTCGGCAGGGATTGTTGCTGATTGGCGGTCCATCCGAACATTTCGGCTGGGATGACGTCGCGTTGCGCCAGTCCATCGCGGCGCTTGTCGCCGCCGATCCGGCGATGCAATGGACGCTGACCACCTCCCGCCGCACGCCGCCGGGTTTTTTGGAAGGTTTGTCCGGCCTGACCGACGCGCGGCTGACGGTGGTTCCGGTCGCGGCCACTGGCCCGGACTGGCTACCGGCGCAACTGGCGCAGGCCGCGCAGGCGTGGGTCACCGCCGACAGCGTCTCAATGGTCTACGAGGGGCTGACTTCCGGCGCAGCAGTCGGCATCCTGGACGTACCGCGAAAACGCGCCAGCCAAATCAGCCGGGGACTCGATCATCTGGCCGCCGAGGGATGGGTAACTTCGTTC
>JAGTSD010000337.1 GCA_018262135.1 Pseudomonadota bacterium
CGCGGTGACCGCCGACACCGCCAGCACCGAGCCGACCGACAGGTCGATGCCGCCGGTGAGAATGACCACGGTCATGCCGGTCGCCAGCACGATGTTGATGGACGCCTGCCGGACGATGTTCAGCAGGTTGTTCTCGGTCAGGAAGTTGGGCGCGATGAACGAGAAGATGACGGCGATCACGATCAACACCGGCAGGATGCCCGCCGTCTGAATCAGATTCGCCCAGAATTTCTTGTCGAGGGTTTTCGCTAGGTTGAGGACTTGTTCGGTCATGAGTGCACCATTTCGGTCGTGCCCGTCGCCAGGGCCATGATGTTTTCCTGAGTCGCCGCCGTGCCGCTGGAACCGCCGACTTCGCCGACGATGACGCCTTCCCGCATCACCAGGATGCGGTCGCTGATGCCGATGACTTCCGGCAGTTCGCTGGAGATGACCAGCACCGCGACGCCCTTGGCGGCCAGTTCGCTGATGATTCGATAAATTTCGGCCTTGGCGCCGATATCGACGCCCTTGGTCGGCTCGTCAAGGATCAGCACTTTCGGATGGATGGCAATCCAGCGGGCGATCAGCAGCTTTTGCTGGTTGCCGCCGGACAGCGCGCCTGCGGTGACGAAGGGGCCGGCTACCCGGACCCGCAAATCCTGGATCGAACCGGCGGTCAGCCGCGCCATGGCGGCCCGGTTGAGCAGGCCGCCAGCCAGCGCGTCCCGCCCCAACACGCTGATGGTGATGTTCTCGCGCACGCTCATGTCGAGAAACAGACCCTGCGCCTTGCGGTCCTCGGTGAGGTAGGCGATGCCGTTGTTGATGGCATCCAGCGGATTGCGAAGGGTCAGGCGGTTGCCTTCCAGCCAGACCTCGCCGCCGGCAATGCGGTCGGCGCCGAAAATCAGCCGCGCCAGTTCGCTGCGGCCCGCGCCGACCAGACCGGCCAGCCCCAGCACTTCGCCAGCGTGCAGGGTGAAGCTGGACGGCTTGACCCGCCGGCCGCCGTCGGTGAGATTTTTGACCTCCAGCACCACCCGGTCGGTGGCGTGGCTGTGCTTGTCGAACAAATTGGAGAGCGGCCGCCCGACCATCATCTGCACCAACCGCTCCGCTGACAGTTCAGCGCGATCCAGCGTGCCCACGTAGGCGCCATCCCGCAGCACGCTGACCCGGTCGGACAGCTCGTAAATCTCTGCCATCCGGTGGCTGATGTAGAGGATCGCGATGTCTTCGTCCCGCAGCCGCTTGATCAGTTGAAACAAACGGTCGGTTTCGCGGGTGGACAGCGCGGTGGTCGGTTCGTCCATGATCAGGATGTGGCTGCGCTGGTGCAGGGCGCGGGCGATTTCCACCTGCTGCTGTTCGGCGATGGACAGGGTGTTGACGACGGTGTCGGGGCCGAACTCCGCGCCCAGCCGTTCCAAAACCTTGACCGTCTCCTGGCGCATGGTCGCCCGGTCCGCGAACATGCCGAACTGCCGGGGTTCGTTGCCGAGGTAGATGTTTTCGGCTACGGTCAGGTTGGGGGCGAGGCTGAGTTCCTGATAGATGATGGCGATGCCCGCCGCGCGCGCCGCCTTCGGGCCGGTGATGGGCGTCAGTTGGCCGTCGATGCGGATTTCGCCGCCGGGATCGGCGGTGTAGGCGCCCGACAGAATCTTCATCAGGGTGCTCTTGCCCGCGCCGTTTTCGCCCATCAGCGAGTGAATTTCGCCGGTCCAGGCTTGCAGTTGCACGTTGTCGAGCGCCTTGACGCCGGGAAACGTCTTGCTGATGCCGCGCATGTCCAGCGCGGGCGTCCGGGTCGGGGCGGCGGTTGGAGCGGGGGAAACGGGAGTGGTCGCCATGTCATTTCACCTCGCGATCCAGACCCATGGACGCCCGATAGGCGGCGCGCTGCTGGTCGCGTCCGAAGCGGTCGGTCAGTGAATTCCAAGCCTTGGCCACGTTGTTCAGGGCTTCCTGGGGCGAGATTTCAAAGTTCAACGCCCGGGTCAACTGCACCTCCAGCGCCTGGGTGTAGGCGAAGTGGCCGGGGATGCGCAAATCCAGGGCGACGTTCGGTGAATTCAGGCTCTCCAGTTGCGCGTCCAGATAGAGCTTGGCTTCTTCGGGAGTGAACAGCTTGAGCCACCGTTCCGGCTGGAAATGGCTCTGGCGGTAGGGGTTGATGCCGGCTTGCGGGGTGACGACCGCTTCGCCGCTGACGTCGGGACTGGACAGCCAGGCGATGAAATTCCAGGCGGCCTCGCTGTGGCTGCTGTTGGCGGGCACCGCCGCCTGCCAGCCGCCGAAGGCCAGGAACGGCGCGCGGCTGACGGCCGGGAAACTGTCCCACTGTTTGGTCTGGTCATTCCAGACCCGCTTCGAGCCCGGCAGCAGGGCCGTGCCGACCTTGCCGGGGATCAGACTGGTCTTGGGGTCGGCGGCGTTGACGCCGGTATCACCCCAGTCGAAGTTCATCGCCACCGAGCCGCCGGCGAAGATGTTGTGGATGTCGGCCGAGGTGAAGCCGAGCGCGCCCGGCGGGGCGACGTTGAGGCCGTTGAGGTAGTCTTCCAGCGCCTTCACCCAACCGGGGTTGTTGATCTGGGCGTCCATGGTGTCCGGATCGAAGAACATGGAACCGGGCAGGGCCGGATGGTGAGTGTAGGCGGCGGCGTGGGTGAAGAAATACCAGAACTGCTCGCCGCCGCGCCGATAGGCTTCGGCGGTGCCCCACAGATTGGTCGTGGGCCGATTGAAGAATTCGGCGATTTGGTAGTACTGCTCCCAGGTCGCCGGCGGGGTCAGGTCGTAGCCGTACTTTTCCTTGAACTGCTGCCGTTCCTGGGGATTGGCGAACAGGTCCAGCCGGTAGTACAGGATGTGCTGGTCGCCATCGATGGTTTGCGTCAGGTATCGCCCTCCCCACACCATCAGGCGGTCGCGGTAGACCGGCAGGATGTCGTTCCAGGCCTCGGTCCCACGCATCGCGGTCGGCATGTCCGAGAGATAGGGGGCGAAGTCCGGCGTATAGAACGGGCCGAAGGTGATGACGTCGAACTTGCCTTCGCCCGCGACCAGGGCGCTGAGGTAAGTCTGATAAAGCTGGTCGACCGGAAATTCCAGGATGTTGACCTTGCCGCAGGTCTGTTTTTCCCAGCCCTTGGCGGCCAGTTCGATAGCGCTGGCGATGAAC
>JAGTSD010000338.1 GCA_018262135.1 Pseudomonadota bacterium
CGGCTGGATTATTGGCGGCGGCAGGTGGAGGAACTGGCCGCGGCCGGCCAACGGGTGCTGGCGGTGGCGTTCCGCCCGACCAGCGAGACCCGCTGCGAGTTGACCTTTGAGGATGTCGAGGACGGCCTGATCCTGCTGGGACTGCTGGGGATCAGCGACCCGCCGCGCGAGGAAGCCATCCGGGCGGTGCGGCAAACCCAGCAGGCCGGCATCCGGGTCAAGATGATTACCGGCGACCATGGCGTCACCGCGCGGGCCATCGCCGCCCAGATCGGGATCGGCGATGGGCATAAGGCGCTGACCGGCCCGGAACTGGAGGCAATGGACGATGAAGCGTTGCGGGCGATGGTCATGGACACCGATGTGTACGCCCGCGCCAGTCCCGAGCACAAGCTGCGGCTGGTTACGGCCCTGCAGGCGAACCATCAGGTGGTGGCGATGACCGGCGACGGGGTCAACGACGCCCCGGCGCTCAAACGCGCCGACATCGGCGTGGCGATGGGCATGAACGGCACCGAGGCCGCCAAGGAAGCCGCGGACATGGTGCTGGCCGACGACAATTTCGTCTCCATCGCCCATGCGGTGGAAGAGGGTCGCACCGTCTACGATAACCTGCGCAAGGCCCTGTTGTTCCTGCTGCCCACCAACGGCGCCCAGGCGCTGGTGATCGTGGCCGCCATCCTGCTCGGCATTGCCCTGCCCATCACGCCAGTGCAGATTCTGTGGGTGAACATGGTGACGGCGGTGACGCTGTCGCTGGCGCTGGCGTTCGAGCCAGCCGAAGCCAACACGATGCAGCGGCCGCCGCGCGATCCCGGCGAGCCACTGCTATCGGGTATCATGCTGTGGCGCATCGGCGTGGTGTCGGTGTTGCTGGTCATCGCCCCGCTGGGGCTGTTTCTGTGGGAAGCCGCCAACGGCCGGCCCACGGCCGAAGCCCGCACCCTGGCGGTGAACGCGCTGGTCATGGGCGAGATTTTCTATCTGTTCAACAGCCGCTACATTTATGGCTCGGTGCTGTCGCGAGAGGGCCTGCTGGGCAGTCGGCCGGTGCTCGGAACCATCGGGCTCATGCTGCTGCTGCAACTGGCGTTCACCTATCTGCCACCGATGCAACAGCTCATGGGAACCACCGCGATCAGTGCCGCCGACTGGGGCATCGTGACGCTGGCCGGGCTGGCCCTGCTGCTGCTGGTGGAACTGGAGAAGGCAGTCTGGCGGAGGTTGCGACGGACGGTTTGAGGGTCGGAATTCATCACGAAAAGCGAGTAGCAAACATGGCAAAAATTGGAACCGAGAAAAGGCCGATTATTGTTCGGGTGCAAACCGAGGAACGGGGACTGTACGTTGCGGAACAGTGCGCGAAATATGGATGGCATTACATCATCGGTCTTGAGCCGGACAAACCGGAGGATATTTCCGATCTGAAGAGGGCGTTTAATCCAACCGCACCGATCAAATCCGCGAAGATCAATCGCAATGATCCCTGCCCCTGCGGCAGCGGCAAGAAGTACAAGAAATGCTGCGGGGCAAGCAGCGTACTTGAAGCCTGATCGGGGCACACACCGTTGAAATTCCGTTTCCCAGGCTGTTTCCCGAGGCATAAATCCTGGCAACATGACAGAACTCCTGTCACCCCACCAGCCGTAACCCTGGTGGCAACGCCTCACCGAACACCCGACCGGCATCAGCCTCGTCCAGATCTACCACCTCTTCGACCATTCGCAGCCACGAAGCTGGCGCCTTCGCCGCCCGCAGGCGCTGAACCACCCGCAATCGCAGCGCCTCGTCGAGGTCCCGCTCCCGGTCGCCGCTCAACCGCGCCAGCAGAGTCGCGGCGAAGGCTGCCGGGGTGACCGCTTTCCAGTCCAGCGCCAGCACCCGTTCCAGCCAATTCGCCGCCGCTGCCGCCGGTGCGACATCGTGGGCGCTACCGTAGGCGGGAACCCGCGTCCCCAGCCGGCCGACCGCCCACCACAGTTGCGGCGATTCGCCCTTGCGCGCCAGCCGCGCCAGCAACAGTTCGCCGAGTTCGCCCTTGCGCGCCGCCGGCAACCGTTCCAGCACCGCTGCCAGCCGCGCCATGTCCTCGATCCCTGGCTGTTTTCCGGTGGTCTTGCCAGTCAGGGGACGCAACCCGTTCAGCAATTCCTCGCCCAGCCGCGCCTGCGCCGCCGCGTCCAGCCCACCAGCCACCCGCCGCCACAGGGTCCACCATTCGGCCCAACTCTGTGCATCCTGATGGTATTGCACGCCCTGCCCGTACAGGCTCCACAACTGCCGCACCCGCCAGTCGTCCAGTGGATAGCCGAAGCCTGGCCGGAGGCAGTAGCCCGCCAGACTGAACCAGAGCCGCTCGTGATCCGCCGAGCGGCGGCGGCGGCGCGCCCCAGCCCACAGCACGCCGAACAATTCGCGCAACAGCGGCGTTTCCCAGCTCTCGCGCTTGCCGAGCAATCGTTCCAGATCAGCACGCAGACCCTTAATTTCCTTCACTTCCACATCGGGCGCGCGGGAACCGTAGAACCGCTCGATCCGCGTCGCCGCATCAGGAAAGCGCGGATGCAGCCGGGCCAATGTCGCCGCGTCGCTGCCGCGCAATTGAAACGCCAATCGCCAGCGCCGCGCCAAGTCGTCCGCCGCGACGCAATCCACTTCCAGCGTGCCGACCTCAGTCAGTTGCGCCAGCAATTGCACCGGAACCTCGCCCGCGCCAGCTTCGCTTTCGATCACCGTGGCGACCGGCGGCAGGGGCGCGAATTCCTCCGCATCGAGCGTCACCAATTCACCCGGCAGATGTACGGCGTCCCCGGTCGAGGACAGCAGATGAAACTGCACCGGCGCGCCCAACCGCAGCGAGAAGGTGCGATCCAGCCGAATTTCCCGCCCTTCCTCCGCACCGCGCGGCAGCAGGCAGACGCCCTGCTTTTGCCGGCCCGTGCCATCCACCACCAGGAAATAGCCACGCGCCGATCCGCCGCCGATCCGCAAGCCCTGGCCGCGCCGAGCCAGCCCGTAGGCCACCGCACCGCGCGCCACCGCCAGATCGGGTTCAGGATTGTCCAGCCGCAACAGGGATATGCCGCGCCAGCCGGCCAGAAGATCCAGCAGCCGCCCGGCCAGGGCCGCGCCGTGGAACACGCCGCCGTTCAGCAGCACCGCAT
>JAGTSD010000339.1 GCA_018262135.1 Pseudomonadota bacterium
TGGTGATCGCCGCCGTCAGCGTGGTCTTGCCGTGATCCACGTGGCCAATCGTCCCCACGTTCACGTGCGGCTTGCTGCGTTCGAACTTTTCTTTGGACACCGTACTCACTCCATCCGATTCAAACTGTTCGGCAACCGTCAGGATGCTTTCTTAATCACCGCCTCGGCAATCGCGGCGGGGGCTTCGTTATATTTGGCGAATTCCATGGAATAGGTCGCGCGGCCCTGGGTGGCCGAGCGCAGGTCGGTGGCGTAGCCGAACATCTCGGCCAGCGGCACCTCAGCGCGAATGACCTTGCCCGAGGGCGAATCGTCCATGCCCTGCAACATGCCGCGCCGGCGATTGAGGTCGCCCATCACGTCACCCATGTAGTCCTCGGGCGTGACTACCTCGACCTTCATGATGGGCTCCAACAGCACCGCGCCCGCCTTGAGCGCGCCATCCTTGAACCCCATCGAGCCGGCGATCTTGAACGCCATTTCGCTGGAGTCCACTTCGTGATAGGAGCCGTCGAAGATGGTGACCTTGACATCCACCACCGGATAGCCGGCCAGCACGCCCTTCTCCATCTGTTCCTGCACGCCCTTGTCCACCGCCGGCACGTACTCGCGCGGCACCACGCCGCCGACGATGCCATTGACGAACTCATAGCCAGCGCCCGGTTCCTGGGGCTCCAGCCGCAGCCAGACATGGCCGTACTGGCCCCGACCGCCGGACTGACGCACGAACTTGCCTTCCTGCTCCACCATTTTGCGGATGGTTTCGCGGTAGGCAACGCGCGGCTTGCCAACGTTGGCATCCACCTTGAACTCGCGCTTGAGGCGGTCCACGATGATTTCGAGGTGCAGTTCGCCCATGCCGGAGATGATGGTCTGCCCCGACTCCTGATCGGTATGGACCCGGAACGAGGGGTCCTCGTGCGCCAGCTTGCTCAGGGCGACGCCCATTTTTTCCTGGTCGGCCTTGGTCTTGGGTTCGACCGCCACCGCGATCACCGGCACGGGGAACTCCATCCGCTCCAGGGCGATCACCTTTTCGGGATCGCACAGGGTATCGCCGGTGGTGACATCCTTGAGCCCGACGCAGGCGGCGATGTCGCCGGCGCGGACTTCCTTGATCTCCTCGCGGCTGTTGGCATGCATCTGCACCAGACGGCCGATGCGCTCGCGCCGCCCCTTGACCGGGTTGTAAACCGAGTCGCCGGAATTGACCACGCCGGAGTAGCAGCGGATGAAAGTCAGGTTGCCGACGAAGGGATCGGTGGCGATCTTGAACGCCAGCGCCGCGAACGGTGCGTCATCGCTGGCGGGCCGCTCGCCCTCGCTTTCCGCCGCATCGTCGAGCACGCCCTTGACCGGCGGCTTGTCCGCCGGCGACGGCAGATAGCGGATGGCCGCGTCCAGCATCGCCTGCACGCCCTTGTTCTTGAAGGCGGAACCACACAGCGCCGGGACGATCTCGCCCCGGAGGGTTCGGGCGCGAAGGCCGGCGTGAATTTCGTCTTCGTCGAGGGTATGCCCCTCCAGGTACTTCTCCATCAGTTCGTCGGACGCTTCGGCGGCGGCTTCGACCAACTTCTCGCGCCAGGTTTCGCAGTCGGCTTGCAAGTCGGCGGGAACGGGGCCGTTCTCGAACTTCATGCCGAGGCTGTCTTCGTCCCAGTAGATCGCCTGCATCTTGACCAGGTCTACGACGCCCTTGAATTTATCTTCAGCGCCGACAGGAAGCTGGATCGGCACCGGGTTGGCGCCCAGCCGGTCCTGGATCTGCTGCACGACGCGCAGGAAATCCGCGCCGGCGCGATCCATCTTGTTAACGAATGCCAGCCGTGGCACCCCATATCTATTAGCCTGCCGCCAGACGGTTTCGGACTGTGGCTCGACCCCGCCCACCGCGCAGAACACCGCACACGCGCCGTCCAGCACTCGCAGCGAGCGCTCGACCTCGATGGTGAAATCCACGTGGCCGGGGGTATCAATGATGTTGACGCGGTGCTCGTCGAACTGGCCAGCCATACCATCCCAGAAGCAGGTCGTGGCGGCGGAGGTGATCGTAATGCCGCGTTCCTGTTCCTGCACCATCCAGTCCATGGTGGCGGCGCCATCGTGCACTTCGCCCAGCTTGTGCGAGACGCCCGTATAAAACAGGATGCGCTCGGACACGGTGGTCTTGCCGGCATCAATGTGGGCCATGATGCCGATATTGCGATAGCGCTCGATGGGGGTTTTACGCGCCACGAATCAGTCCTCGAAACTTACCAGCGGTAATGGGCGAACGCCTTGTTGGCTTCCGCCATGCGATGCACGTCCTCGCGCTTCTTGACAGCAGCGCCGCGACTGTCGGCGGCATCCAGCAGTTCGCCGGCCAGACGACGAGCCATGGATTTCTCGCCACGCTTGCGGGAGGCGTCAATGATCCAGCGCATGGCCAGGGCGGTGCGACGCACCGAGCGCACTTCAATCGGCACCTGGTAGGTGGCGCCGCCCACCCGGCGGGACTTGACCTCAACGATCGGGCGGACGTTGTCCAGCGCCTGCTCCAGCGTACCCATCGGATCTTCCTTGCCCTTCTCGGCAATGGTGTCGAGCGCGCCATAGACGATCTTTTCGGCCACGGACTTCTTGCCGCGCTCCATGATCATGTTGACGAACTTGGCCAGCATCTCGCTCCCGTATTTGGGATCGGGGAGAATGACGCGCTTGGGAACTTCTCTTCTTCTCGGCATGACCGCCTCAATCTCAATCGGCTAACGCAAAACTCAGGACTTGGGCCGCTTGGCGCCATACTTGGAACGCCCCTGGCGCCGCTTGACGATGCCGGAGGTGTCCAGGCTGCCGCGCACGATGTGGTAGCGCACGCCGGGCAGGTCCTTGACGCGGCCGCCGCGGATCAGCACCACCGAGTGTTCCTGCAGGTTGTGACCTTCGCCGCCGATGTAGCTGGTGACTTCCTGGCCGTTGGTCAGGCGCACGCGCGCTACCTTGCGGAGCGCGGAGTTGGGCTTTTTCGGCGTCGTGGTGTAGACGCGAGTGCACACGCCGCGCTTCTGCGGGCAGCTTTCGAGCGCCGGCACGGCGCTCTTGGCTTTCTTGCTGGAGCGCGGCTTGCGCACCAACTGGTTGATTGTGGCCATTGCCCCCTACTCCAGTCGAGCTTT
>JAGTSD010000340.1 GCA_018262135.1 Pseudomonadota bacterium
GCCTGCACCGGATTGGCGCAGGGCTTGCTCTCGACCTTCTCGCCGCGCTTGGCCCGGGTCATCGCCTCCTGCCGATTGTCGGCGCACGAGACCGCCACCGCCTTGTCGAACGCCTCGGAGCCGACGCCCTCGCGCGGGAACCACAGGTAGCGTATCTTGATGCCTGCCTTGTTGTAGTCGGCGATCTGGCTGTGCATCTTGCGGCAGTAGCCGCAGTCGATATCGGTGAACACCGTGACCGTGTGCTTGACCGGTCCCTCGGGCGCGAACACCACCATATTGTTCTCGCCGACCGCCTCGATGGCCTTGCCGCGCAACTCGCCGCGCCGCTCGTCGGTCAGATTGGCGCGGGACCCCAGGTCAACGATATCGCCCTGCACGGCGAATCGGCCATCCTCGCTCAGGTAGAGCACCTGGCCACCCAACACCACCTCGTACAATCCCGGAATGGCAGTCGGCGCGATGCTGTCGGGTTTGGCCCCGCTCAGGGCGGTCTGTAGCCGGGTGAGATCCGGCTGTTTGAAGGGAGTTGCAGCGGGGGCGGGGACGGCTGACGGAACGGGATCAGCGGCCAGCGCGCCGGCGGCGTACAAGACAGCGGCAACGAGCGGAATTTTGCGCATTTGAATATCCAGCGTATGAGTGAAGGGATGATGGATTCAGAGTTTTCCAACCGGCAGGGGTTCAACCATGACCGGCCAGCGGCGGAAATGCAAGCGGGGGGCGAGCCGGCTTCGGAACTCGCCGGTACGTTGCGACGGCAGGATTTTTACTACGACCTGCCGCCGGAGTTGATCGCCCAGCAGCCGCCGGCGCGGCGCGGCGACAGCCGGTTGCTGACCCTGGACGGCGCCAGCGGCGAACTCGGCGACCGGTGGTTTCGCAATCTGCCTGAATTGTTGCAGCCCGGTGATCTGCTGGTGTTCAACGACACCCGGGTGATCCCGGCGCGGCTGTTCGGCCGCAAGGCCAGCGGCGGGCGGTTCGAAATCCTCATCGAGCGGTTGCTGGACGAACGGCGGGCGCTGGTCCATCTCCACGCCAGCAAGTCGCCCAAACCCGGTGGCGCGTTACGGTTCGACGCCGGCTTTACCGCCACCGTGCTCGGCCGCCATGGCGAGCTGTTTGAAATCAGCCTCGATGGCGACGAACCCTGGCTGGCGCTGCTGGAACGGCACGGGCAAACCCCACTGCCGCCCTACATCCGCCGCCCGCCGACTCCGGAAGACCGCGAGCGCTATCAAACTATCTACGCCCGCCAGCCCGGCGCCGTGGCCGCACCCACCGCCGGCCTGCACTTCGACCAAGAGTTGCTCGACCGGCTGGCGGAGCAAGGCATAGAGCAGGTGTTCGTCACCCTGCACGTCGGCGCGGGCACCTTCCAGCCAGTGCGGGTCGAGCACATTGAAGAGCACGTCATGCACGGCGAATGGATCGAGGTCGGCGCGGCAACCTGCGAACGCATCGCCGCCGCCCGGGCACGCGGCGGCCGGGTGATCGCGGTGGGTACCACGGTGGCTCGGGCGCTGGAAACCGCCGCCCAAAATGGTGGGATTCAGCCGTGGTGTGGCCAAACCCGCATCTTCATCTACCCCGGCTACCGCTTCCGCTGCGTGGACGCGCTGATCACCAACTTTCACTTGCCGGAATCCACTCTGCTGATGCTGGTGGCAGCCTTCGCCGGTCGCGCCGCAACGCTGAACGCCTACCGCTACGCAGTCGAGCAACGCTATCGCTTCTTCAGCTACGGCGATGCCATGTTCATCACCCGCCGAACGGAACCCGCTTGAAATTCTGGATGACGTACCTATAGATTGACCAGCAACCCTTCCACTGGAGTTCGTTATGAAACGCTTTCTGCTGTTTGTCGCGACCAACCTGGCGGTCGTGCTGCTGCTCGGCATCGTGGCCCGTCTGCTGGGCGTGGACCGCTTCCTGTACCAGTCCGGCCTGAATCTCCCCAGCCTGCTGATCTTCGCCGCCATCTTCGGCATGGGCGGCTCGCTGATTTCGCTGCTGACGTCGAAATGGATCGCCAAGATGTCGGTCGGCGCCCAGGTCATCGAGCAGCCGCGCACCCAGGCCGAGCGCTGGCTGGTCGAAACCGTCCGGCGCCAGGCCCAGGCGGCCGGGATCGGCATGCCGGAAGTCGCCCTGTACGACTCGCCGGAACCCAACGCTTTCGCCACCGGCGCCAACCGCAACGCCGCGCTGGTCGCAGTCAGCACCGGCCTGCTGGAGCAGATGAACGCTGACGAAGTGGAAGCGGTGCTGGGCCATGAAGTCAGCCACGTCGCCAACGGCGACATGGTGACGCTCAGCCTGATTCAGGGCGTGCTCAATACCTTTGTGATCGTGCTGGCGCGGGTGGTCGGGTATGCGGTGGACCAGGCTCTGTCCTCCAGAGACGAGGAGCGCAGCGGTCCCGGCATCGGCTACTGGATCACCAGCATGATCCTGGAAATCCTGTTCGGCATGCTGGCCTCGTTGATCGTGATGTGGTTCAGCCGCTACCGCGAGTTTCACGCCGACGCTGGCGGCGCTCGCCTGGCGGGTCGGGGCAAGATGATCGCGGCGCTGGAGCGGCTGCAACAGTTGCACGAACCCTCGCGACTGCCGTCGCAGATGGCGGCATTCGGCATCAACGGCGGCCTGGGCGAGGGCCTGCGCAAGCTGTTCATGACCCACCCGCCGCTGGAGGAACGGATCGCGGCGCTGCGCCAGCAGAGTTAAATACAGGGCAGGCTTCCAGCCCGCCGGATGGGCTGGAAGCCTATTCCCCCGTTCAGCCCACGAACTGCTTGAAATCGAAATCCAGTGTTGGCCCGGCTTCGGCGACCATATTGCCTTGTACCAGGGTGACGCCGAATTGCCAGATGCTGGCCATCTGCGGCGCGGTGGAGACCCCGGCCGCCACTACCCGGGTTTTCAACTCCCGCGCCTGCTGGGCCAGCGTCGCCATCGCCCGCCGACTGTTCTCGTCCCTGGCCTTGGCCAGGCGCTCGATCAGGCTGCCATCGAGCTTGATGTAATCGGGAACCAGTTCCTTGAGCAACCGCTCGGAATGCGCCTTGCCACCGAAGTGGGACAGCGCCAGGCCGCAACTCAGTTCCCGCAGGCCATTGCGTAACTGCCTGGTTTCCTCGAAGC
>JAGTSD010000341.1 GCA_018262135.1 Pseudomonadota bacterium
TTTCTTCAATAGCGGAAGCACTTTTCTGAATAGAAAATTCATGTTCCCCTATTGGAGCAAAAACAGAAAAATCAGCACCTATAGCAAAAGGCGGATCGATGTAGATCAAATCCACCTTCCCGGCAAACTCCTCCAACAGGCTCGCCATCACCAGCAGGTTATCGCCCCAGATCAGCTTGTTCTTCCACTCGCCATCCCGCGCCGGCCTAGCGTAGCTGAACAAATCTGCTGTGCGGCCCGGTTCGCGGGACGCGCGCCCTTCGCGGATGGTTTCCACCACCTGAAACGGCAAGGCCACGCCCCGGTTGACTACCCGGCGGCCCTCCTCGTCGTACTTGCCCGGCCAGATCAGTTCGGGTTTGGTGATGGCAATGTTGGGCATGACGGTTGGCATCCTCACAAACGGGATTCGTAAGCAGGCAACACGCCCTCGCGGGCAAAGCTGTAAATCCGGTCGCCAGCGACGATCACATGATCCACGACCCGGATGTCGATGCCGCCCAGCGTCTGAACCAGATGCCGGGTGATCTGGTGGTCATGGGTGGAAGGCTTGGCAGTCCCGCCCGGATGATTGTGCGCCAGAATCACTGCCGCCGCCCGGTGACGGATGGCGGCTTCCGCGACCTGACGCGGCTGGACCAGCGCGTCCTTCACCGTGCCTTCGCTCACCAGCGCCGGGTACAGCACCCGCAACTGCGAGTCGAGACAGACTACATAGAATACTTCCTCGGCGCGTCCGGCCATCAGCGGAATCAGATACTCCGCCGCCGCTTCCGAGGTGTTCAGCGGCGTGCGCGCGTGCCGGACCCGGTCCAGAAAATAGCGGCGGGTCACCTGCGGAATCAGGGCGAGAAAGACGGCCGTTTGCGCGCCGACGCCTTCGACCGAGGCAAGGTCGGTCGGGTCCGCTTCCAGCACGGCAGAGAGGCTGCCGAACCGCCGCATCAGCCGATGGGCGATAGGATTGGTGTCTTGGCGCGGGACCGCCTGGAACAGCAGCAGTTCCAGAACCTGATGGTCCTCGAACGCATCCAGCCCCTCGGCCAGAAACCGCGCCCGCAACCGCTCCCGATGACCTTGATGCAACGCTTCCACCCCTTGAGGCTATCCGTTATCGCTCGTGATGTGTTAGAAGGAAAGCGCGAGCGCGTTTACTCGCCACGACTGACTATTTTGCCTTGATGCGCCTCATTCGTCGCTGAAAGTCTTCATACCCTGCAACCCTGTTACGCTCAACCACCGATGGCCGAACCGCCCGCCCTCCGCCCCATCATCCTCGGCATGACCGGTGCGTCCGGGGCCGACTACGGCCTGCGGCTGCTGCAATGCCTGCTGGAGGCCGGCTGCCCGGTGCAACTGCTGATCTCAAAGGCCGCCCAGATCGTTATCCACATGGAAACCGACCTGCGCCTGCCCGGCCGGCCCCGTGACATCCAGCGGGTATTGATCGAACACTACCGCTGCGATCCCGGACAGCTTCAGGTCTACGGCCAGGATGAGTGGACCGCACCGCCGGCCAGCGGCTCGGCGCTGGCGCGGGCGATGGTGGTCTGTCCCTGCACCACCGGCGCGCTGGCCGCCATCGCCAACGGCAACAGCGACAACCTGCTGGAACGGGCCGCCGACGTGACGCTCAAGGAACGGCGCAAGCTGATTCTGGCGGTGCGGGAAACCCCGCTCTCGGTGATCCATCTGGAAAACATGCTCAGGCTGGCCCGCGCCGGCGCGGTGATCCTGCCGGCCAACCCCGGTTTTTATTACCGGCCAGCCACGGTCGGGGAACTGGTAAACTTTATCGTCGCCAGAATCCTCGATCAGTTGGAAATTCCCCACGCGCTGCTGCCGCGCTGGGGCCAGGACTCGGAAGCGAGGTAAATCCATGAGCGCGACCACCACCCAGGAACTGCCGCTGTTTCCGCTCAAGACCGTGCTGTTTCCCGGCGGCGTGCTGCCTCTGCGGATTTTCGAGACCCGCTATCTGGACCTGGTCAGCCGCTGCATGAGAACCGACAGTGGTTTCGGCGTGGTGACCATTCACGAAGGCAATGAAGCGAGCGGCGAACTGGTCAGCATCCATCCGGTCGGCACCCTGGCCCGCATCGTGGATTTCGACCAGACCGAGGATGGCCTGCTCGGTCTCACCTGCCTGGGCGTCCAGCGATTCCGGGTGGTCGGCCACCGGGTTCAGCCGGATAACCTGTTGATCGGTCAGGTGTTGTGGCTGCCCGACGATCCGGTGCAAGCGCCCCTGCCCAGTCACGAACCCCTGGCCCGCGTCTTGCGCGACCTGCTGGAAAACGAGGAACTGCAACGCTACGCCCGGTTTCTCGTCCCGGACTGGGAAGACGCCGCCTGGATCGGCAACCGGCTGGCGGAAATCCTGCCGCTGCCGCTCCAGATCCGCCAGGCGCTGCTGGAAATGACCGAACCTCGCCAACGCCTGGATCTCCTGCTGGCCCTGTTCCAGGAACAACGCCTCGCCTGAATCCCCATGACCGCGCCCGTCCATCGCCACCGTTTCGATCTTCACGCCGCCGGCCGCCGCTTGCACGCCGAACGCCTGTCTCCCCTCCACGCCGCCGGCGGCCCGACCCTGGTGTTTCTACATGAAGGTTTAGGCAGCATCGGGCAATGGCGTCACTTCCCGGCGGAACTGTGCGCCCAAACCCATCTGCCGGGGCTGGTGTACGAGCGCTGGGGCTACGGCCAGTCCGAACCGCTGATCGGGCCACGCCCCGATGACTATCTGGAACGTGAGGCCCGCGACAGCCTGCCGGAGGTACTGGCGGCCTGCGGCATCGGCGAGCCGCCGATCCTGTTCGGCCACAGCGACGGCGCGTCCATCGCCCTGCTGTTTGCCGCCATGTACCCCGAACAAACCCACGCCGTGATCAGCGAGGCGGGACATGTTTTTATCGAAGACGTGTGCCTGGCCGGCATCCGCATCGCGGTCGCCGCCTACGAACAGGGTCCGCTGCGGGATGGGTTGCGGCGCTATCATGGCGCCAACACCGAGGCCATGTTCCGAGGCTGGGGCGATACCTGGCTGCGGCCCACGCGCCGTTACTGGAATGTGGAAGCGAAATTGCCGCGCATCGCGTGTCCCACGTTGCTCATTCAGGGGGCGGACGATGAATACGCCACGCC
>JAGTSD010000342.1 GCA_018262135.1 Pseudomonadota bacterium
AATCTGAAAGACTGGCTGAATGAAGCCTCCCAGCAGGGGAGTGGGGATGATATTACCGTAGGCATCCTCTGCCAGGGCCTGTTCGCGGTGCGGGAGCAACCCCACGAACCGCAAGCCACGCCAGAAGCTCCATGAGTTCGTGATCGAGCGCGGCGCGCTCGCCGCTTGCCCGCCTTCAGTCCCCGTTGCTCAGCGCCTCGCGCAGCTTGGCCAGCCCAATCGGCTTGGTCAGGGTCGTCACCGAACGCAGGCCGTTGAATTCCGCCAGCACGCGGGCGTCCTTGGCGTAGTCGGGGCTGTAGCCGGTGATGATGATGAGGTGGGCGGCGTAGCGCTGTTCCATCAGCCACAACACCAGTTCGTTGCCGTCCATCTCGGGCATCACCATGTCCATCACGATCATGGTGGGATTCAGTTCGTGGTAGGCGTCCTGGAACGCGTGGCCAGTCGTGGCGACCCGCGCTTCATAGCCCAGGCCGACGGCGACCTTGCGCACGAGTTCGCCAAATTCGGGTTCGTCGTCAACGACCAGGAGACGCTTCTCGCTCATGCTGAATTCATCCTATGGATAGACCAATTTGATGGAGTGGCAGGACGACATGCTTCAAACCGGGATCTTCTCGATCACTATGGACGGCGAAGCCCAGCGCCCGGTTCATTTGCAGCATGGGTTTATTTTCGGTCAGCACCTCGCCGTGGATTTCCTGGATGCCGCGCGCGCGGGCGTAGTGGATGATGCGCCGCATCAGCCGGTTGCCCAGGCCCAGGCCCATCAGCGCCCGGTCGACGAGAATGGAATACTCCGCCCGTTCGTTATCCGGATCGGCGCTGAGATTGACGATGCCGTACACCTCGGCTTTGCCGGGCACACCGGGGCCGACCGCCACCAGCGCCATTTCCCGCTGGTAGTCGATCTGGGTCAGCGTCGCCGCCAGGTCGTGCGACAGTTCGCGAATGGGCTGAAAGAAGCGCCGCCGCAGATCCTCGGGCGAGGCCCGCAGCGCCAGCGCCTGCAACGCGGGTTCATCCTCGGGCAACACCGGGCGCAACAGCAGTTCCCGTTCGTTGGGGAGGGTGATGGTTTCCTCCAAGTCCTTGGGATAAGGGCGAATGGCCAGGCGCGGGGCCTGGACGCTGGCGGTTGGCGTCAGCCGCACCCGGGCGTCCAGCGCCACCACGCCCTGGGCGTTGACCCACAGCGGATTGATGTCCAGTTCGGCCAGTTCGTTCAGGTCGACGACCATCTGCGACACCTTGACCAGGGTCAGCGCCACGGCGTTGAGGTTGGCGCGGCGCAGCAGGCTGTAGCGCAGCCGTTGATAGATCCGGGTTTGCGCCATCATCTCGCGGGCCAGATGGAGATTGAGCGGCGGCAGGCCGTAGGCCAGATCGTCGATGACCTCGCTTTCCGTGCCGCCCTGGCCGAAGTAAATCACCGGTCCAAACCCCCCGCCGGCGCGGACGCCCAGAGTTAACTCGTAAGCGCCATCGCGGGCTACCATCGGCTGGAGCACGAAGCCGTTGAACCGGGCCGCCGGCGCCATGTCGCGCAAGCGCGCCAGCATCGAGGTCGCCGCCTGGCGCACCGCTTCCGGGCTGCTCAGATAGCGGGCGACTCCGCCGACCTGTGATTTGGCGACCGCTTCCGGCGAGATGATTTTCAAGGCGACCAGCGGAGGCAGTTGCGCCGCCATGGCGACGGCCTCGTCCGGGGAACGCGCCAGCCGGGTTTCCGCCACCGGGATGCCATAGGCGACCAGCAGTTGGATCGCCTCGTATTCGTTGAGGCCGGCGCGCCCGTCGCTCAAGGCCCGGTTGATGATAGCCCGCGCCGCCGCGACGTCGGGAGTGAATGCCTCCGACAGCGAGGGCGGGGTTTCCATCAACAGCGCCTGATTGCGCTTGTACTGCACGATCCGCATGAACGCGCGCACCGCGGTGCTGGCGGTTTCGTAGGTCGGCACTTGTTGCGCCAGCAGCCGCTGGCGCGCGTTCGCCCCGGTCCGGGGGCCAGGAAAGCTGGCGACGATGCAGTGGCGGCTACCGGCGAGGCGCTCGATCAGAGCGTCGGCGACCGCCGCTGTTTCGCTGAGGGCGCTGGGCGTCTTGATGACCAGTACGCCGTCCACCCCGGGGTCGGCGAGCACCAGATCCAGCGCCCGCCCGTAAGCGGCGGCGTCGGCCTGATCGCCGAGATCCACGGGATTGGGCAGGGCGCTGGACTCGATCATGGGTTCCAGGCCCTGCTGGGTCGTTTCGGAAAACTGCGCCAGACGCCCGCCGAACTGATACAGGGTATCGGTCGCCAGCAGGCTCATGCTGGAACTGTTGCCGACGATGGCCAGCCGGTCGTTGTGGACCCGCCTGGCCGCTTTCAGCACCTCGATCATTTGCAGGAGTTCGTCGCTGTCGTCCACCCGCAGCAGGCCGGCGCGGCGGAAGGCGGCGGCGTACACCGCGTCGTCCGGTTCCTCGGGGTAACGGCGCGGTTTCAGCAAGACGACGGGCTTGATGCGCGCCGCGCGCCGCGCCGCCGACATGAACTTGCGGGCGTCGCCGATGTGCTCCAGGTACAGCAGGATCGCCCGGGTATGGTAATCTCCGGCCAGATAGTCGAGGACGTCGGCCATATCCACATCCAGGCCGTCGCCCAGATGGATCAGGTGGCTGAACCCGAAGCCGTGATGGTTGCCGAGGTCGAGGGCGGTTTGCCCGATGGTGCCGGATTCGGTGATGAAGGCGATGTCGCCGGGCAGGAGCGGTTGGAGGTTCAGGCAGACGTTGAGGTGGGAGCGGGGGACGTTGAAGCCCTGGGAACCGGGACCCAGCACCCGTAGCAGGTACGGTTGCGCCGCGTCCAGAATCGCCTGCGCCAGGGCCGCGCGTTCGGCGGGCGGCAAGCCCCGCGCCTCGCTGACCAGCAGCGCCGCGCGGGCGCCGCGTTCGCCCAGTTGCCGAATCAGCGCCGGCGCTTCCTGCAACGGTCGGGTGATGATGGCCAGGGCCGGCGGTAGCGGCAGACTGGCAATGTCGCGGTAGGTGAAGGCGCCGGCCAGCGCCCCCCGCTTGGGATCCACCGGCATGATCGGCCCCTTGAAACCGCCGCTCATCAGGTTGCGGGCAATGATTTCCTCACTG
>JAGTSD010000343.1 GCA_018262135.1 Pseudomonadota bacterium
GGCGCCACCTGGAGGATACCTTGCAGCGCGGCGACGCCATCCAGAGCGTGGCCGACACCCGCCGCTATTTCATGGCCCGAATGCGCCATCACCCACACGAAGTGTTCGCCTGCCTGTTCCTGGACAACAAGCACCGAGTGATTCAGTACGAGGAACTGTTCTACGGCACCATTGACAGTTCGTCGGTGCATCCACGCCAGGTCGTGAAACGGGCGCTGTATCACAATGCCGCTGCCGCCATCGTGGCGCATAACCATCCCTCGGGCATCGCCGAACCCAGCCGCGCCGACGAGACGATTACCCTGCGGCTGAAGGAAGCGCTGGCGCTGGTGGATGTCCGCCTGCTCGATCACATCGTGGTCGGCGACAGTCAGGTCGTGTCGCTGGCGGAACGGGGCGTGTTGTAGCGTCGGTTATAACCCGCGCGCTTCCCGGATGCGTTCGTAGGCGGCGGTGAGTTCGCGGGTTTTTTCGGTGGCGCGCGCCAGTTCAGTCGCCGAAACGCCCTTGGCCGCCAGCTTGTCGGGATGATGGCGCTTGAGCAGGCGGCGGTAGGCCAGCTTGATTTCGTCCGGACTGGCGTCGCGTTTCAGCCCGAGCACCGTGTAGGCTTCGGCGAGGGAGTTGACCGCAGTCGTCGGCCGGTGGTGGGCCCGCTGTTCGTGGGAATGATCCGAACCGCCCTGACGACTCTGCTGCTGCGCCCAGCGCTGGGCGCGGAACAGGGTGTGCAGAGCTTCGAACTGCAAGCGAACGATGCCCAGCCGCTCGGCGATGGCCGCGAGCCGGGTTTGTGTAACCGGCGGCGGCCCACCGTCGGCGTAGGCGACGTTCAGCAACAGATCCAGCAGCTTCTGCACCAGCATCGGGCGGCTGCGGCAGGCGTTGCGGAAAGCGTCAATGGCGGCGTCTGCGGCGAAGCCCGGCTGTTTGCCCTCGGTAAAGCAGTCAATGGCGGCGCGGCGCTGGACGGTGTTCAGTTGCAGGTGATCCATGATGGCTCGAGCGGTGGCGATTTCCGCTTCCGAGACCCGGCCATCTGTTTTGGCGACATAGCCCATCAATTGAAAGGCGGCGGCGAGAAAGGCCACGCGCACTCGTTCGTCGCCGAGGTTATCCGGTTCCTCGGCTGCCTTTTGTTGCCCCGCCTGGTCGAGATTGTGGCCGAACGCCGCCCCCAACAGCGCGCCCAGCGGGCCGCCGACCATGAAGCCAAAGGCTCCACCCAGCATTTTTCCCCACACGATTGCGTTGTAATCCTCGTTGATTCAGCCCATGGCCTATTGATGTTCGGGACGCGCGCCTTCAGCTTTTCAGATAGGTCTCATCATCATAGGTTTTCAGCCAGCCCGGTTTGAGACCGATCAGGGCGGTGGTCATCATGCCGTTGAGCAGGCCTTCCGGGAACAGATACAGCGGCACGAACGGCAGATATTCGTCGCTGATGCGAGCAAAGGAGTAAACGTCGGCGGCCACCAGCAGGATCACCAGGGCCAGCACCGCCGCGCCCGCCGCCAGCATGGCGTTGAAAAAGGCGCACAGGAAAATGTAGATGAATAAATGGTGCGGCAGATACCGATGGACCAGCAGGTAGACTCCATAGCTGGTCGAGACCGGCAATACGCCCAGCAACAGGGCGTTCGTCGCCAGTGCCGCCCAGTCGCCGTGGGTGAAGGCGACCGCCAGCGCCGCCAGGCTGGCCCCGATCACGCCTAGCGACCAGCCGAACATCAGGGTGTACACGGTCACGCCCAGAAAATGGAACCCCAGCGCCGGCCGAACCCCGACCTCGAAAATCCACATCAGGAACAGCGCCACCGACGCGCCCAGAAAGACCTGCTGGAGTTGGGAACTGGCTAGAAACAGCCGCCACGGCGCGGCGCGCAGTGCCTGCAGCAGCACCAGCAGCCAGATAATGTTGGCGAAGAACAGGAGATCGCCGGGAAGCAGCGCATCGGTAAGGTTCATCGTGCAAGCATACCGTATCGGCGGGACAAGGCGCATTCTCCGAACGCCCGCCAGACGGGTAGAATGCGCAGCATCAGTCCTTGTCCCCTTTTAGGAGTAGTCCGTCCATGTCTGCATCCGCCATCGCCCCGCCCGAGATTGCAAGTCTACCGCTGGTTTATCGCGGCAAGGTCCGCGATTTGTACGCAGTGGATGACCGACATTTATTGATGGTGGCGAGCGACCGACTCTCCGCGTTTGACGTGATTTTGCCGACCCGGATTCCCGGCAAGGGTGCGGTGTTGACGGCGGTTTCCAATTTCTGGTTCGCCCGCACCCGTCCTATCGTTCCCAACCATCTGCAACGGGCCGAAAAGACCCTGGAGCAGGCGCTGCCCGATCCAGCCGAACGCGCTCGCGTCGCGGATCGGGCGGTGGTGGCGCGGCGGCTGAAGGGGCTGCCGGTGGAAGCTATCGTGCGTGGCTATCTGATCGGTTCGGGCTGGAAGGACTACCAGCGCACGGGCAAGGTGTGCGGCATTGAACTACCACACGGGTTGCGGCTGGCGGATCGTTTGCCGGAACCGATTTTTACCCCCTCCACCAAGGCGGCGCTGGGCAGCCACGACGAGAACGTGAGCTTTGAGCAGATTGCGGCGGCCATCGGGCCGGAGTTGGCGGAACAGGTGCGGGAAACCAGCCTGCGGCTGTACCGGGAAGCAGCGGATTACGCCTTGGCACGGGGCATTATCATCGCCGACACCAAGTTCGAGTTTGGGCTGGACCAGGAGGGGCAACTGGTGCTGATGGACGAGGCGCTGACGCCGGATTCCTCGCGGTTCTGGCCAGCGGATCAGTACCAGCCCGGCGACAATCCTCCGAGCTTTGACAAGCAGTTCGTGCGGGATTATCTGGAAACGCTGGACTGGAACAAGCAGCCACCAGGGCCGGAATTGCCACCGGAAATCGTCGCCCGCACCGTCGCCAAGTACCGCGAGGCGCTGGAGCGGTTGACGGGAGCGGCGTGAGCGCTCCATGCGCTGGATCGCCTGGCTCTGGATGCTATCCACTTTGACTCGAGCGGTGCCGGCCCCTGGACATGGCTGATGAAACATCCCATCGATCCCAAAATCGACTGCGTATTCAAAGCTCTGCTCGGCGCCGAGCGCA
>JAGTSD010000344.1 GCA_018262135.1 Pseudomonadota bacterium
ATGCTGACGGTTGAGACAAAAATCCCGGTGGCTAACCCCATCGGATGATGGGGTTGGATCACCGGAGATCGCCTGTCGAGCAGACGGATGTGGGATGTACCGCTCGAATTTACCCTCCCCCATCTCCCCTAGTCTGCGTCAATCCACTAGGCTTCGTGCTTGATGCTGACCTTGAGCCTGGCGCGGTATTCCAGCACTTGACCGCTATCGCTCAGGTTGACGTCGAGTTGGACGACTTCCGCCACCCGAAGATGCCGTATTGATTTTGCGGCTTCCAGGATTGCTGTCTTAGCCGCTTCTTCCCAACTGTTGGGGCTGCTTCCGATGATTTCAATCACCTTATACGCGCTCATGGGTTCCTCCTGGGTGAATTGCCCGGCTTGAACTGCCCCACGAGGCCGTAGGGAGACTTCATGAGGCAACATCATGGGAACATGAATTCCCACACTTATTGTTTAGTTTACTTATGGCCCGGGTTCAAGGGTGACATTCAATCATTTTTTCTCCCACCATCGCCGCTGACTCAATGGGTAGAGCTGGCGCCGGCGCCTGATCGCCCGTCCTGACACCGCTGCCCGCACGGGTCATCCCGCCGCCCGCATCCGCGGCGCTCCCTCATCACCACTCCGCGATGGGGCGAGCGGAGTGATATAATCGCATTCCTGTCACACTATCGCCCGCTGTCAAGGGCGGGCGCGGATTGAAATAAACCTATGAACGATTCGTCCTATACCTCGTCGAGCATCACGGTCCTGGAAGGGCTGGATGCAGTTCGCAAGCGGCCAGGCATGTACATCGGCGACACCGACGACGGCACCGGTCTGCATCACATGGTGTTCGAGGTGGTGGACAACTCGATTGACGAGGCGCTGGCGGGTTACTGCACCGAAATCAGCGTGACCATTCACGCCGATGAGTCGGTGACGGTGGTGGACAACGGGCGCGGCATCCCGACGGACGAGCATTCCAAGGGCCGTTCCGCCGCCGAGGTGATCATGACCGTGCTGCACGCCGGCGGCAAGTTCGACGACCGTTCCTACAAGGTTTCCGGGACGACCGTTCCTACAAGGTTTCCGGTGGCCTGCACGGGGTCGGCGTGTCGGTGGTGAACGCCCTGTCCGAATTGTTGCGGCTCACCATCCGCCGCGATGGCAAGATTCACCAGCAGGAGTACCGGCTCGGCGATCCACAGGCGCCGTTGCGGGTGACCGGGGACACCGAGTTGACCGGCACCGAGATTCGCTTCAAGCCCAGTTCCACCATTTTCACTCACATTGACTTCCACTACGACGTGCTGGCCAAGCGGCTGCGCGAGCTGTCATTCCTCAACTCCGGCGTGCGTATCCGTCTGCGCGACGAGCGCAGCGGCAAGCAGGACTGCTTCGAGTATCAGGGCGGCATCAAGGCGTTCGTCGAGCATTTGAACCGCAACAAGACGCCCTTGCATGACAGCGTGTTCTATCTCGACACCAGCCGCGACGAGATTCAGGTGGAGCTGGCGCTGCAATGGAATGATTCCTATCAGGAAAACGTGTTCTGTTTCACCAACAACATCCCGCAGCGCGACGGCGGCGCCCACCTGGCCGGTTTGCGTGGCGCGCTGACCCGCACCCTGAATCAGTACATGGAGGCGGAGGGGATTCTGAAAAAGGCCAAGGTCGAGACCAGCGGCGACGATGCCCGCGAGGGTTTGACCGCGGTGCTGTCGGTCAAGCTGCACGACCCGAAATTCTCTTCGCAAACCAAGGACAAGCTGGTGTCGTCCGAGGTCAAGCCGGTGGTCGAATCGGTGGTAGCGGAGAAACTGCAGGAATTCCTGCTGGAGAACCCTGGCGAAGCCAGGGCGATCACCAGCAAGATTGTGGATGCCGCCCGCGCCCGCGAGGCTGCCCGCCGCGCCCGCGAGCTGACCCGGCGCAAGGGCGCCTTGGACATTGCTGGCCTGCCGGGCAAGCTGGCCGATTGCCAGGAGAAGGACCCGGCGCTGTCGGAACTGTTCCTGGTCGAGGGCGATTCCGCCGGTGGCTCGGCCAAGCAGGGCCGCGACCGCCGCTTTCAGGCGATTCTGCCGCTCAAGGGCAAGATTCTGAACGTGGAAAAGGCCCGGTTCGACAAGATGCTGGCCTCCGCCGAGGTGGGGACGCTGATTACCGCCTTGGGTTGCGGCATCGGCCGGGAGGAGTTTAATCCCGATAAAATACGTTATTACCGTATAATTTTAATGACAGACGCGGATGTTGATGGATCGCACATCCGCACCCTTTTACTGACATTCTTTTATCGGCAAATGCCCGAACTGATCGAGCGCGGGCACATCTACATCGCCCAGCCGCCGCTGTACAAGGTCAAGAAGGGCAAGCAGGAGCAGTACGTCAAGGATGATGCCGAGCTGTCGGCCAATCTGTTGCAGACGGCGCTGGAGGGCGCGGCGCTGGTCGCCAGCGGGAAGCCGCCCCTGACTGGAACGGCGCTGGAAGAGCTGGCCCGTGCCTATATGGCGGTTATGGCGACGATCCAGCGACTGTCCCGGCGCTATGACGCCGGGCTGCTCGAACAACTGATTTACCTGCCGGCGTTGGACGATGTGCGCTGGCGCGATGGTGCTTATCTGCGGGAGTGGGCCAGCGATTTGACCAGACGGCTGCGTACCTTGCATGGCGACCGTCCACGGTACGAAGCGGCCATCGAGGAGCGCGAGGATGGCAAAGGTTACAGCGTGGTCGTTGCCCGCCATACCCACAGTCTGGCTCGCCACATCCGGCTGACAGCGGAGTTCTTCGCCTCCCATGAATACGCCAGCCTGGTAGGGTTCGGTACGCGGCTGGCGGGCGTGTTCGACCAGGGCGCGCAAGCGCGGCGCGGCGAGCGTACCCAGACCACGCGCAATTTCCGCGAATTCATGGACTGGCTGCTCGAGGATGCCAAGCGCGGCCAGCATATCCAGCGCTACAAGGGTCTGGGCGAGATGAACGCGGAGCAGCTCTGGGAGACCACCATGAATCCGGAAACCCGCCGCCTGCTTCAGGTGCGCATCGAGGACGCCATCGCCGCCGACGAGGTTTTTACCACTCTGATGGGCGATCAGGTCGAGCCCCGGCGCGATTTCATCGAGCAGAACGCGCTGGATGTGCTGAATCTGGATGTCTGACTCGATTTTCGGGTGGTAGATTGCCGGATCTCATTCACAATTTTCCTCTCGAATGACTCCTCTGTGGGAAGTTGTTTCCCTTCCCGTGTTTCTGGATGCCCTTCCGGGAGCACGATCCGACGCCGGCTTCGCCCGGCGATTTACGGCACGGTCCTGAACGGCGTTCAACTCCGATTCAGGTATGACGGGATAAGGTACCGCTCCAATAATCCGATTCCCGGAGCCGTTTTCATGAAGATTCTGATGATTCTGGTCGCCAGCGTGGTGATGCTGGCTGGACCAGCCCTGCTTGCCCCCGCCGATTCTGGCGAGGATTGACAACTGACTGAAACCCCACAGAGGAGCAATCCCGATGATGCTGAAACCGATGATGTCCCTTGCTGCCAGTGCAGTCCTGACCCTGGTCGTATCTGGTCCGGCCTGAACGGCGGATGTGAAAAGCATGGCAACCGGCGCGGTTAAAGACCAGGCGGTTGAAGCCGCCAAGGGCCAGGCAACCGACGCGGTCAAGGGTCAAGCCGGCGCCGTGCTGCCCAAGACCGGCGCTGTCCCGGCTGCTGCCGTTCCTGCCGCCGCCGCCCCTGCCGCCGTTCCGGTGCCCGGCGCCACCGACCCCAAGAAGATGCTCGAGGGCGCTGCGGGCGGTAAGGCCGCCGAGAGCGCGGCTGGGGCCGTTTCTGGTGGCGAAGCCGTGAAAAAGGCGACCGAAGCCGCCCCTGGAACCGCCGCTACGAAGCAGGTGACTGGTGGAGCAACCGGGGCCGCAACGGATATGGCCAAGGACCAGGCGACCAAGGTGGTTAAGGACAAAGCCACCGAGACTGTCAAAGGCGCAGTCAAGTAGGTACGACGACCTCGTACGGCCATGCCGCCGACGAGGGCGCGCATAAAAAAAGGGGATTGCATCCGCAATCCCCCCCAAAGACCTCCAAGCGAAAATCGAGAG
>JAGTSD010000057.1 GCA_018262135.1 Pseudomonadota bacterium
TCAGCCCGGCAGATTCTGACGAATCTCGGCCAGGCGGAGGCGACGGCCATCACCGCCGACGATACGGCGGATACCACCTTTACACGCCGGGTCCCAAGGCCATCTTCCAGGCAGGCACGCTGTATCTCGATGGGCGGAGCTGCGAGCTGTGCCTGCGGATCGACGATATCGGCAAGCACAGCGCGCTGGCCAGCCTGAGCGGCGCCTACCTGGCCTATTGCGACTGCCAGCGCCGAGGAGGTGCGGAAAAGATGACCATCGTCGCCGCCTTCACCAACGGCGACGCCGACAACCTGATGGTCGGTCGCAACGGTATGTTTTTCGACTGGCATGGTCAGGATTGGGACGCCACCATCGTCAAGATCGTCGATCATCCGATCAGCGTCCGCCAGGCGTTCTGGTATCCCTACAAGCGCATCGGCAGGATGATCGGGGAGCAGATCGAGAAAATGGCCGCCGCTCGCGAAAAGGCGGTGCAGGATCAGACGGCGGCGGGCATCGCGGATACCGCGCAGAAAACGGAAGCGGGCAAGGCTCCGGCGGCGCCGTTCGATGTCGGCAAATTCGCTGGTATTTTCGCCGCCATAGGTCTGGCCATCGGCGCCATCGGCACCGCCATCGCCGCGGTGGTGACCGGTTTTCTCGGCCTGAAGGCGTGGCAAATGCCGCTCGCCATCGTCGGACTGATTCTGCTCATCTCCGGGCCTTCCGTGATCATCGCTTACCTCAAGCTGCGCAAGCGTAATCTGGCGCCCCTGCTCGACGCCAACGGCTGGGCGATCAATACCCGCGCCATCATCAACATCCCGTTTGGGACTTCGCTGACGCATGTGGCCGCGCTGCCGCCGGGGGCGCAACGCTCGTTCACGGACCCCTACGCGGAGAAGAAACGGCCCTGGAAGTTCTACCTGTTCCTGCTGGTGCTGATCGGCGTCATCGCCTTCCTCTGGCACAAGGGCTATATCCAGGAATGGCGGGATCGGTTCATCACCAAGGAAACCCCTGCCGCAGTCGAAGGGGCGGCCAAACCCGCCGCGCCTGCCGCCGCGCCTGCGCCTGCCGCCGCATCGGCCAAGTGAGCAACAAAGGGAACGGCATCGTTTGAAGGGGTTACGGTGGGCCGAACCAGTGCCCGCCGTAACTCCAGACGTTGCCACGCGAGGGAATGTTGGTGAATCGCTTTTTTCAAGAACTGCCGTTTCGACCCAGCAGCATCCGTAGTTTGCGGCCTAGATCGGCCTTCCGATAGGGCTTGGCCAGAACTTCAACGGCTTCCGTGAGTTCACGATTGCCGATGGGGGCATGTTCGGTGTAGCCCGAGGTCAGGAGCACGCGCAGGCCGGGATAACGACGTTGCGCCTCGGCCGCCAGCCGGACCCCGTCCATCTCGCCCGGCATGACGATGTCGGTGAATAACAACGAGATTTGGGGCATGGCTTCCAGCACCCGCAGTGCGGTCTCGGCGTCGGCCGCTTGCAGGGGCGTGTAACCCAGGCCCCGCAAGGCACTGACGGCAAACTGTCGGACATCGGCATCGTCCTCGACTACCAGGATGATCTGGCCCTGCCCCCGGCTTGAGGTGTCGGAAGCGCGCGGTTCCGTCGGCGCCTGTACCGGCTGGGCGATTTGGGGAAGATACAACCGAACCGTGGTTCCCAGGCCAGGTTCGCTGTGGATGGTGATATGGCCGTCGGATTGCTTGACCAGCCCGTACACCATGCTCAGTCCCAGACCGCTGCCCTTGCCGGTTTCCTTGGTGGTGAAAAAGGGTTCGAAGGCGCGTTCCAGCAACTCGGGCGTCATGCCTACGCCGGTATCGCTGACCGCCAGCATGACATAGGGACCGGGCCGTACCTCCGTATGCGCCGCTGCCTCATCCACTTCGATCGGGACATTGGCGGTGGTCAGCTTCAGCCGGCCGCCCTGGGGCATGGCATCGCGGGCGTTGATCACCAGATTGAGCAGGGCGTTCTCGAACTGAGCCGGATCAACCAGGGTCTGTTCCAGGTCACCGGCCAGCGCCGTCTCGATCCGGATGTTGGCGCCCAGGGTACGCCGCATCAGATCGAGCATTCCCAGCACCAGCTTGTTCAGGTCGGTCGGTTGCGCCAGCAGCGGTTGGCGTCGCGAAAACGCCAGCAGCCGCTGGGTTAGCTTCGCGCCCCGGTCCGTGGCGCCCAGGGCTTGTTGCGCCAGTTCGTGCAACTCGGGTTGCGCTGTCAATTGCTCGTGCAATAATTCCAGATTGCCCATGATAATGGCCAGCAGGTTGTTGAAATCATGGGCGATGCCGCCGGTGAGCTGACCGATGGCCTGCATTTTCTGCGCCTGACGGAGTTGCGCCTCGACCTGCTTGCGCCGGGTGATGTCGCGAACGATGACGATGGCGGCGGATTTGGCGGCGAACCGCCGCAGGTCAGGCGGACCGAACAGATCCCCCTGGGGATGAGTCATCGTGATGGGAGATTGCTCGGCGAACTGAACGTCCAGCGGCGCGGTGCGCGACTCGAACCAGCGCCGTCCCGAGGCGGTCTTGAGTTCGTATTCGGCGATCTGGATTTGCCGGGTCGTTATAGCCCGGAGGATGATGTCGAGAAAAAACTCCGCCTTTTCCGGAGAATGGATCTCGCTCAGCAGTTTTCCCCGGATGGGCGTGTTGCCGACCGCGACTCGATCCTGGCCGCGGGCCAGGATTTCGCGATAAAGACCGTCCTCGTCAACTACAAACACCAGATCGGGAATGGCCCGGGCCATGGCGCGCAGCCGCGCTTCGCTTTCCCGCAGGGCGTGATCCGCCTGGTTGCGTTCCGTGATTTCCCGACTGAGGGACTGATTGATCGCTGCCAACTGCATGGTGCGTTCCCTGACCCGGTGCTCGAGCAGGGCGTTGGCATCACGCGATTCTGCCTGCGCCCGTTGCAGGGAAGCCCGCATGGTATTGAACGAACGGGTCAGTTCGGCGAGTTCGTCGTTACCACTGACCGGAATATCCTGGTTCAGGTGTCCGGCTGCCAGGCGGCGGGTCGCTTCCACCAGGGCGGTGATCGGTCGGGCCAGGACGCGGGCGTGTGCGCTGGACATGCCGTAGGCGACTACCAGCATCACCACGATCAACAGCATCAGATTCCGGACTGTGGCGATGCTCGCACTCAGTGTTGCGTCGGCTTCCTGTTGGAGGAGCGTCCGCGCATCGGCGGCAATGGCGGTCGCCAGAGCGATCACCCGCCTGACCAGTGGGTCCGTTTCCGTGGTTAGCCGGTGCAGCGCGATGTTCCAGTCAGGCGCCTGGCGGCGCTGGATGAATTCGTGGGCGGACTCCAGGAAAACCTGCCATTCCCGTTTAAACTCCATCAACGATTGGCGTTGCTCGGGATCGAGCGGTGGAATCGCGGTGGCTTGCGCGATCCCGGACTCCATGGTGTTCAGTTGTTCGCGCAGTTTTTCGACATACTCCAAACCCTCGGTTGCCAACATTTCCCGTAGCAGCAGGTGGGTAGCGTGAAAGGCATCGTGGAGTTGTGCCAGTTGCGCCGACCGGTTGTAGCCGGATGCGTCGCGTGGATTGCTCTCTGCACTCAGTAACTGGTTGATCCTGGACGCCAGTTGCGCCAGCTTCGGTTCGATCTGGAGCCGATATAAAATCCGCACCGGTTGGTTGGCCGGCGTATGCGCAACTTCCCGCACTTGACGCTGGGATTCCTGCAAATCGGCCAGCAGGGTTTGCAGTTCCTGCAATCGCTGCGGAGGGCAGGTTAGCTCGAGCATGGGTTGGCAGAGTTCGATCATGGCGAGCGCTGGCTGGATGTCGTCGCGCCAAGCCGCTTGCCAGTCCTCCAGGAATCGCGGGTCGCCCAGAGTGACCCAGCCTCCCAGGCTGGCCAGCGAATGCTGCACGCCGGCCAACACTTGCATCGAGGCTTGCGCCAGCGGGACGCCTTTGCTGGCCAGCAGGGTGATCCGGTCGCGCAACTCGTAGGTGGATGCCAAAGCGATGAACAGCATACCCAGGCCGATGATTGCCACCGACAGGTGGGAGAACAACAATTGGCGGCGGAGCGGCCGCGTTCGTGCCGCCTGCTCGGGTTTCCACAATGACAGGGTCATGATTTTACCTCCCTAAACCCGCACAAGCGTTGAATTCCCAGAGTATTTATTCGTCGTAAACGTAGCCCGGGCTGAAGTCCGTAGTGATGGTCAAAAGCAATACGCGAGAATTTTGATGGTACAGCACCCGATAATGATTGTGCATCGCACCATCAACGAATTCAATTGCGGGAGATGGCTGGGATAAGTCAATTTCTGGAAATTCCGCACCGGGGGGATGTCGCGCCTGCACGGAGAGGGCGGCGAAATTGACGCCCTTGCCGGCCGGGCGCTATGATTGTCCTAGTAACGACAAGGTTTTCCTGCTGGCGTTCGCCGGTGGGAATGAAAAGGGAATCTGGTGCGGCGCCTTTGAGGTCGCCAATGCCAGGGCTGCCCCCGCAACTGTGAACAGCGAGTCGCGCCCCCCGCACGCCACTGGCCGAATTGGCTGGGAAGGCTGGGCAAGCGACGAAGACCTGTGAGCCAGGAGACCTGCCAACGTCGGATAGCCGTTGAATTCCGGGCGGGGTGTTCCGGGGTTGCAGACCGTCTCCAGCCAGCGTGTGATCGCCCGATCGTTGAGGGCGAGCGCCTTCCCAGACGACCTCCCCGAAACTCCGCCCCTAACCGGGGAGGTTGGTCATGCACATTGCCGAAGGTTTCCTGCCACCTCTGCACGCCGCCGGTTGGACGGCGGCAGCTCTGCCTTTTGTCATCGTCAGCGCCTGGCGGGTCAACCGCCTGATGCGGGATCAGCCCCAGACCAAGCTGCTGCTGGCGGCGGCGGGGGCGTTCGCCTTCGTGATTTCGGCGCTCAAGCTGCCATCGGTAACCGGCAGTTGCTCTCACGCCACCGGCACCGGTCTGGGCGCGATCCTGTTCGGTCCTGCCGTGATGGCGCTGCTGGGAACCATCGTATTGGTGTTTCAGGCGCTGCTGCTGGCGCACGGCGGCATCACTACCTTGGGCGCGAATGTGTTTTCAATGGCCATCGTCGGTCCCTGGATCGCTTATGGGGTGCTGCGGGGCGCGCAAGGGTTGAACGCGCCGCTGGCGGTCAGCGTGTTCCTGGCAGCGATGCTGGGCGACCTGGCGACCTATACCATGACCGCCGGTCAACTGGCGCTGGCCTTTCCCGATCCGGCCAGCGGGATCGCGGGGTCGTTCGTCAAGTTCCTGAGCGTGTTCGCGCCGACCCAGTTGCCGCTGGCGGTGGTCGAGGGCCTGCTGACGGTGGTCATCGTCAATTTCCTGCGGGAATACAGCGGCGACGAGTTGCAAATCCTCAAGTTTCCGTCGCCAACTGTTGCCGTGGAGGCCCGCTCGTGAAAGCGCGTAATGGCGGGTTGCTGATTTTGGCGGCGGCGCTGGTAGTGGGTTCGGTATGGCTGGGCAGCCGCCGTGAAGGGGCGGAGTTTGCCGGGTCGGATGGTCAGGCGATGCAGACCGTCGCCGCGATTCAGCCCGATTATCAACCCTGGTTCGGGTGGGTCTGGGAGCCGCCGCCCGAAATCGCCAGCGGCCTGTTCGCCCTGCAAGCGGCTTTAGGCGCAGGGATATTGGGTTATTACCTGGGGTTCAAGCGCGGCCAGGCGCAAGGCCGGCGCAAGCGCAGCGATGCGGGCGATTGATCATCACGCCTGGACCAACCGCTGGCGCGGCTGGCATCCCGCCGAAAAGCTGTTGCCGGCGGGGAGTTTGCTGATTCTGACGTTGGTTCTACCGCCCCTGACCACGGCCCCCCTGGTATTGGCCGGCATGGCGCTGGCGACGGTGCGCGGCGCGGGCGTGCCGTTGAAAGCGCTGCTGAGCGTGCTGGCCGCGCCGGCGGCGTTTTTGCTGGCCGGCGTTCCGTTTCTGGCGGTGTCGGTGGATTTCGCCGAAGGCGTGAATCTGCATCTCTCGGCGGATGGTTTGCGGCTGGCGCTGACGACGACAGTCCGCGCCCTGGCGGCGATGAGCTGTCTGGCCTTTCTGATCCTGACCACGCCGTTGACCGACTGGATTACGCCGCTGCGGCGGATCGGGGTTCCCGCCGGCGTGATCGAACTGATCCTGCTGATCTACCGGCTGATCTTCGTATTTTTTGAACGCGCCCTGACCGGCCATCAGGCCCAGACGGCGAGGCTGGGTTATTCGCGCGTGGATCGGTCGGTGCGCTCGCTGGGACTGTTGGTCAGTAATCTGTTTCAGCGGGCGCTGGAGCAGGCGCGGCGGCTGGAAATTGGACTGATGGCGCGCGGCTATACCGGCGAACTGCGGGTGCTGGCGCCGAAGCGGGTTCTGTCGTGGCCGAGGCTGGCGACGGGGTTGGGGCTGGTCGGGCTGGTCGGAGCGGCGAGCGATCTGCTGGCGCGCGGGCTGTCATGACCGCGCCCTTGCCCTTACTGGCGGCGCGCGGGTTGGAGTACGTCTATCCCGGTGGAGTGGTCGCGCTGCGCGGTTTGGACCTGAACATCGAGCGCGGCCAGAAACTGGCCATTCTCGGCCCCAACGGTTCCGGCAAGACCACCCTGCTGCTGCATCTCAACGGGACCTGCCAACCCACGCGCGGCGAAATCCGGCTCGACGGTCAACCGGCCCGTTACGATCACCGTGCGCTCAATCACTGGCGGCGGCGGGTGGGGCTGGTGTTGCAGGAGCCTGACGATCAGTTATTCGCCGCAACGGTCGGGCAGGATGTCTCGTTCGGGCCGCTGAACCTGGGTTTGTCCGCAGCGGAAACCGCCGAACGGGTCCGCGAGGCGCTGGAATCGCTGCGGATTTCCCATCTGGCCGACCGCGCCACGCACACCCTCAGCTTTGGCCAGAAAAAACGGGTCGCCATCGCCGGCGTGCTGGCCATGCGTCCGGAAATTCTGGTGTTGGACGAACCGACCGCCGGCCTCGATTCGCATGGCGTGACGCATCTGCTGAGCGCCTTGCAGCAGTTGCACGAAGCGGGTACGACGCTGGTGTTTTCGACCCACGATGTGGAACTGGCCTATGCCTGGGCCGACGAGGTGGCGCTGTTCCACGAGGGTACGGTGCTGTGTCAGGGCGAGACGGCGGCGGTGCTGGGGGATCGGGAGGCGCTGCATCGGGCGCGGCTGCGGCCGCCGTTGCTGCTGGAAGTGGCGGAAGCGCTCGGCGCGGACCAGGATCGGGTCCAGCCTACGTTGCGTTCCCGCGAGGCGGTGCTGGCGCTGTTGCGGGAGCGGTTGGGCGAACCTGCGTCCGCTATGCCAGTGGAAACAGTGTTCCCGCATTCACGACGCGGGCCGCCGGCGTGACCGTGAAGGGCGCGGCCTATCGGTCAGGCGATTACCGGAAATTTCGCTTTTCTCTATAGAGCGCGGGCGATTCTCCATTGAGGCGGCTGGAACGTCCGCTGTCAGGGAACGCCGGTAACCTTTCCCGGGTCGCGCGGTCTCTGGGATGGGGAGCCCAATTCCTCGTTCGATGCTCGACCTCACCCTCGGTGAATTGCCCACATGCGTCTATTACCCCAACTCGGCATTGCCGCCCTGCTGGCCGCCCTGGTGGCCGGCGGCTGGTACTGGACCGCCGCCGGCGGCGGCGCGCAGGACCGCAGCGCGCAACCGCCGCGCCGGAGCAGTACCGTGGTGGTCGAGACCGCTATCACGCGACTCGGCACGGTGACGGAGACCGTGACGGCGGTCGGCGTCACCCGCGCCGCCAGCGCCGTCAAGATCGTCCCCAGCACGGCCGGCCTGGTGACCCGCATCGCCTTCGAAGCCGGCCAGCGCGTTCGGGCCGGCGCGGTGCTGGTCGAACTCGACAGCGCCAGCGAGCGGGCGGCGGTGCGCGAGGCCGAGAGCGAACTGGCCAACCTGCGCGCCCAGATGGCGCGCGCCGAGTCGCTGCGCGCCCGTAAGCTGCTGTCGGCGGCCGATCTGGACGAACTGCGCGCCAAGCTCGGCATGGCCGAGGCCCGGTTGGAGGCGGTTCGCAGCCAGTTGCAAAAACGCAGCGTCCGCGCGCCGTTCGGTGGCGTGGTGGGATTGCGCAACATCAATCTCGGCGCTTATGTCGATTCCAGCACCGTGCTGACCACCCTCGACGACCTGACCACCGTCGAACTGGAATTCCGCATTCCAGAACGGTATTTCGGCGCGGTCAAACCCGGTCAGGCGGTGGCTGCCACCAGCATCGCCTTTCCGGGCCGAACCTTCGGCGGCGCGGTGCGCGAGGTGGATACCCGCATCGAGCCGGCCACGCGCGCGTTCCGGGTCCGGGCCGAATTGCCCAATCCCGACGCGCTGCTGCCGGATGGGCTGTTCGTGGCCGTCGCGCTGGTCGTGGCCGAACGCAAGGACGCCGTGCTGGTCCCGGAAGAGGCGGTCATCAGCGAGGGGGCATTACTCTCGGCCAACGGCGCGACGCGGCGGTCGAGGTGTTGACCGGGCTGGCGCCGGATGTCGAGGTGGTGATCAAGGGCCAGCAGTCGCTGCGCGATAAAGCGCCGATTCGAGCCGTCGGCCAGGGTGCGCCGGGTTCGAGTTCGGGCGACGCCAGTCGCCGGCAACCCTCCTGACCGACGCGGGGGCCGGCATGTTTCTGTCCGACTTGTTCATCAAACGACCGGTATTCGCTCTCGTGGTCAGCCTGCTGATCGTGGTCGGCGGGGCGATGGCACTGCGCGATTTGCCGGTGCGCGAGTTGCCGGATATCGATGCTTCGGTAGTGACCATCACCACGAGCTACACCGGCGCCGCGCCAGCGATCATCGATACCGAAATCACCGAGGTCATCGAAGGCGCGGTGGCCCGGATCGATGGGGTCCGGCGGATCGAATCCAATTCCCGCGAAGGGGTCGGTCAGACCCGGGTGACCTTCACCACCGACCGCGATATCGACAGCGCCGCCGCCGACGTGCGCGATGCGGTCGGCTCGGTGGCTAACGGCCTGCCGGACGAGGCCGACGAGCCACGCGTGGTCAAGGCCGACAGCGACAGCCAGCCGGTGCTGCGGATTGCCCTGACCAGCGACTGGCTGCCGACCGAGGATCTGACCGATCTGGCCGAACGCGCGGTGGTGGATCGCCTGACCACGGTGAGCGGGGTGGGCGAAGTGACCCTCAACGGCGCCCGCCGGTACGCCATCCGGGTCTGGCTGGACAACGAAGCACTGGCGGCGCGCGGGCTGACCACCACCGATGTCGAGGCCGCCCTGCGCCAGGCCAACGTGGAGCTGCCCTCCGGCAGCCTGGAATCCAGCAACCGGCAACTGGTGGTGCGCGTCAACAGCCGGCTCCGGACCGTCGAGGATTTTCGCAACCTCGCCATTGTCCAGCGCGACGGCTACCCGATCCGGCTGTTCGAGCTGGCCCGGGTGGAACGGGGCGTGGAGGACGACAGCTCGCTGGTGCGCACCAACGGCCAGAACTCGGTCACCCTGGGGGTGATCCGCCAGTCCCGGGCCAATACCCTGGCGGTGTCGGCGGGGGTGCGGGCCGAGCTGGAACGCCTCCGCCCGCAATTGCCCGAGTCGGTGCGCATGACCGTGGCCACCGACGATGCGCTGTTCATCCGGGCCAGCATCGTCGAGGTGGTGATGACGCTTCTGGTCGCGGTCGGCGTGGTGGTGCTGGTCATTTTCGCCTTCCTCTACTCGGCCCGGGCGACCCTGATCCCGACGCTGGTCATTCCCGTGTCGATCGTTGGCTCGTTCGTACTGCTGGCGGCGCTGGGCTTTTCGATCAACCTGCTGACGCTGCTGGCGCTGATTCTGGCCATCGGCCTGGTGGTGGACGACGCCATCGTGGTGCTGGAGAACGCCCAGCGCCGGGTGGATCGCGGCGAACCCCCGCTGGCCGCCGCCTATCACGGCACGCGACAAGTCACCTTCGCCGTGCTCGCCACCAGCGCGGTGCTGATCGCGGTCTACGTGCCGCTGTCCCTGCTCGGCGGCGAAGTCGGCAAACTGTTTCGGGAATTCGGCCTGGTGCTGGCGGCGGCGGTGCTGATTTCCACCTTCGTGGCCCTGTCGCTGACCCCGATGCTGTGTTCGCAACTGCTGGGGCGCGGCGGCGGTCCGCCCAACCGGTTCCTGCGGCTGGCGGAGCGGGCGTTCGCGGCCCTGGAGCAGGGTTATCGGACCGCCCTCGCCGGCGCGCTGGCCATGCCGGTGGTGGTGCTGGCCGTCTCCACGCTGCTGGTCGGCGCGGCGTTGCTGCTGTATCAGGATTTGCCCCAGGAACTGGCGCCCAGCGAGGATCGCGGCGTGTTCTTCATTACTGCCCGCGCCCCCGAGGGCGCCACGCTGGCGTTTACCGATGCCGGGGTGCGCAAGATCGAGCAGGCCTTGCAGCCCCTGCTCGACGACAACGAGGCCCAGCGGGTGCTCGCCATCGCCGGCCGGGGCGGCAGCCGCAACCAGGCGTTCCTGGTGGTCGGTCTGACCGACTGGAGCCAGCGCGAACGCAGCCAGCAGGCTATCGTCGGGGCCACGCGCGGCCTGTTGAGCGAGATTCCCGATGTGCGGGCCGTGCCCA
>JAGTSD010000058.1 GCA_018262135.1 Pseudomonadota bacterium
GCGGCAAATTTTGGGTGCTCCCGAGGCGTTTAAATGAAGAATAAAACTGATCTCCTCCTTGATACTCATATTTGGGTTTGGTGGATTGAACAAAATCCCCACCTTCGAATACGGCTAAAAGAAATCATAGAAGATACTAATACAATAGTTACTATTTCTTCAGTTTCGATTTATGAGTTACTCCGTGCTATTGCCAGGGGCCGGTTACATCTCAGCACAAGTTCTGATAGATGGCTTCAAAAAGCGACTGATGGAGTAACTCCGCGAAGATCGCGGGGAAGCGAACGATGATCCGACCTGACGCCTGACGCCTGCCATGGCGATTCTCGCGCTGATTCCGGCCCTGTTCGCGGTGTACTTCGCGCTCGTTCGCTCGCCGCAATTCGCCTTTCTCAACGTCTATTTGCCTTCGCTGCTGCTGTTCCCGGACTACTACCGCTGGGTCGCGCCCGGCCTGCCCGATCCCACCGCCAATCAGGCGGCAGCGGTCGCAGTGTTCATCGTCTTTCTGATGCGCGGGTCGCCCGGCTACCGGTTTACCCCTTTTGATCTGGTGGTGTACGGCCTGGCCGGCGTGATCGCCTATTCCGAATTTCGGGCTTCGGGCTACAACGACGCCCAGAATCTGATGTTCGCCATGCTGACCTCGGTGGTCATCCCCTACGTCCTGGCCAAGAGCCTGGTCGAGCCGCTGGGCGGGCGGGTGGCGTTCGCCAAGAAGATCGTGGTCTGTCTGTTCATCGTCGCCATCATCTGCCTGTACGAATCGCGCTTCGGGGTCAACCCCTGGCAGAAAGTCTTTGGCCCGTTCTTCCCCGGGCAGGGTCTGGGCTGGATCATCACCTTCCGCTGGGGTCTGGCGCGCACCGCCGGTCCCTACGGTCACGCGATTCTGGCCGGAATCATGATGATCGCGGGCTACCGGATTCAGCGCTGGCTGGAATGGAGCGGCGCCTGGACCGAGCCGCGTCATTCCTGGTTCAAGTGGCTGCCCTGGCCGAAGTTCACCGAGGCGCAGATCTATACCCTGGGGATGCTGGGCGGCGCGCTCATCACCTTGGTCAAGGGGCCGTGGCTGGCCGGCATCATTGCGGCGGTGCTGGTGTCCATCGGGCGGATGCGCAACCGCTGGATCGGCGTCGGCATCCTGCTGGTCTTCCTGTTCGGCATCTGCCTGCCGGCCTTCGTCGGCTTTCTCCAATGGGCCGGCGTGGGCCGGGAAAACGCCAAAACCGAAAATCAGGAAACCGCCGCCTATCGTCTGGAACTGATCACCAATTACATGGATATCGCCAAGGAACAGGCCACTTGGGGCTGGGGGCTGATCAAATGGCCGAAGGTGCCGGGCCAGCCTTCCATTGATAACTACTACCTGCTGCTGTTCCTGATGCACGGCCAGATCGCCCTGGCCCTGTTCCTGACGATTCTGCTGGGGATGATCGTGCGCCTGATCCGCCACGCCATGAGCCAGCCTAATCCCGAACCGCTGGGCAGTTCGCTAGCCTTCACCCTGGCCGGCATCTACGTCGTTTACCTGATTTCCGTGGCCACGGTCTACATGGGCAACCAAACCGTGGCGCTGCTGTTCCTGGTCACCGGCTGGGCGGAGGGCTATCTGCACGCCGGTCAGGAGCAGACGATGGGATCGGCACCCGCGCCGGCGGCTCCAGAGCCGCTGTACCGCTTCCGCCGGATTCTGAGCTGAGGCCCAGCATTTCCAGCAGCACCAGCCGGACCTCCTCCCGCCACAACGCATAGCCGGCGGCGTTCAGGTGCAAACCATCCCGGTACAGTTCGGGCCGGGGACGCCCCTGAGCGTCGAGCAGCGGGCTGGCGACATCAATGAAACGCAGCCCCGGCGTCGCTTCGCAATAGGCGCGCAGTTGCCGGTTGGCTTCCTGCTGCCGTTCCAGCCGGGCGGCGAAGTAGGGCGAAGGTTTGACAGCCAGGAGCAGGATGGGCAGCTTGGGATCGCGCTGGCGCAGGCGTTCGACCAGTTGCTGGAACCGGTCCACGATCAGCCCCGGCCAGGCCCACCAGGAACCGAGATCATTTTCGCCCGCATAGATCACGACGACCCGTGGCCGGTAGGGAAGAATCACCCGGTCGGCATAATGCAGCACATCGCGCAGGTGCGCGCCACCAAAGCCCCGATTTAGCACCGGGATCGGCGCCATGTCGGCGGCCAGGGTATCCCAGAACCGGATGCTGGAACTGCCGACAAATATCACCGGCCCGGGTTCGGGTAGCTGCTGGCGATCCTGTTCTTCAAAAGCCCGAATCGCCGGCTCCCAGACCGTGGCCGACGGCTGGAGCCACATAAAACCGGCCGCCGCGCCTGCAAGCAGGATCGGCAGCGCCAGAGCTATCAGCCCGCTGCGCCGAATCAGGCGTGGTTTATTCCCCCTATCCCCAGATTTTGCAATATCAATGCGCTTCATTACTTCAAGGTTTTGATCTTTTGCAGGCAAGGCTTGATATGATTGAAATCAATTCATGCCTTTCCCTTGCCCAGCCAGAAAACAGCGGTTTATGTCCAGACCTGTGTTAGCGCCGCGGTTCACCGCGATTGACGAGACGCGCGCCCTCGCGATTTTCTCGATGATCATCATGCACTTTGGTCCCGGCGCCTTTCAACGCCTGCCGGCGTTGCAACCGCTGGCGGAACCGATTCTGTTCCTGGGCCGGTTCGCGACCACCACTTTCGTCGTCGTGTTTGGCATCACGATCGGCTTTGTGTATTTCGACCGCTTTCGGGGACCGGATCGGCGGTTGGTGCTGGAGGCGACGTATGCCCGTGCCCGCCTGCTGGTACTGTGCGCACTGCTGATCTGCATGCCGGACTATATCAATTTGTGGCTGGCCGGCGATTTCAACCTCAGCCACTGGTTGTTCAAGACCTACAGCATCTTCAACTACTATGCGCTGGCTCTGCTGTCAGTGCCACTGTGGCTTCGGGTACTGGTAGCGGCGCCGATGCGCAACGCCCTGTTGCTGGGCGCCGCCCATTGGGCTTTGGCGCTGCTGTGGCTGTTGTTTTGGCCCCTCGATCCGGCGTTGGGTCTCCAGGAATACCTGCGCTTGAACCTGCTATCGGGTCCCTACGCCTACCTGCAACTGTCGGGCAGCGCCATCATGGCCATTCCGGTGGGAATTGCGTTGCGTCAGGCGGTGCGGACTCGCCAGGAACTGAACTTCGTGCGCCGCCTGCTGCCGCTGGCGCTGGCGCTGAGTCTCGCCGGCGGTCTGCTCGGTCTGGCGACAGGCGAGTTCGGCCTGCACAACATCGTCCTCGGCGCGATCAAGGCCCCGCCTCGGGTCTGGTACTGGCTATTCTTCGGTGGGGCGGCTTTGTTGCTGCTGATCGGTTTTATCCTGCTGGGCCTCAAGCTGGGGGCGCGCGAGAAGAAACTGACCTATCCCATCGCCCTGTTTGGGCAGGCCTCGCTGCCGATCTACACGGCTCATACCTTTGTATTGCCGGCGCTGAATTGGCTCGATCATCTCTTTGTTGTTGAGGGTGTCCCTCGTATCATACTCCCGCTCTTGCTGTTCGCGATTTATTGCGCTGTTGTAATGGATTATTACCACCGCAAGTCGTTGCGGCCTAAATCTGGTTAAGTAATTGATAATATTTCTTTAATAGAAAGCCAGGAGGGTTTTTTATGTCAATTCGACATGTTCTTGTGGTAGACGACTCCAAGTCCGCGCGGCTGATGTTGCGCAAGATTTTGCAAAATCTTGGGATGACCGTGGACACGGCGGATTCTGCTGAAGAAGCCTTGGATTATCTGCGTAGCAAGAAACCAGATGTCATTTTCATGGATCACACCATGCCTGGCATGGATGGGCTAACGGCGCTGCGCCGGATCAGAAGCGAGCCGGCCACCGCCGCAATTCCAGCGGCGATGTATACCTCCAAGGACGAACCCGACTATCGAAATGAAGCACACGCCGCGGGGGCGGTGGATGTTCTGACCAAACCAGCGACGCCGGAGGCGCTCAGTGCGCTCCTCGAACGGATGAATACGCTACTCGATGCCGCTACTCGTTCACCCGAACCGCCGGCGCCGGTCAGCGAAGGGGTGTCCACCGAATGGATCGAGAAGCTTGTCCTCGAGAAATCCGAGCAGGTTTTTTACGATGCGGTCGAATCACAGGTGTTGCCACTGGTGAACGAGGTGATCGCCAAGCTGCGGCTGGAATTGGAACTGAACCAGCAAGAAGTCGGCAACCGGATCGCGACTCAGGTGGTTGAATCGCGGCTGGCGAACTGGCAGCCGCCACCGCCACCGCCCGTGGATGCGCAGGGGGCGGTTGAGAGCGTGCTTCGGACCCGGTTACCGCAACTGCTGGAGGAACGACTTAAGACCTTTCAACGCGAGGGGCGGCTGGAAACTGAACGGCTCGTCCGGGAAATCGCCACCCAGATTTGTCAGAATCAGTTAAATACGTTCACCAATCAATTAGTACCGCAGTTGAGCGGGCGCTTTACCGAGGCATTGCGGAAGGCGGAAGTCGCTATCCGCGAGGGGGCGGTAACCGTCGCCCGCGAAACCGCTCTCGCCGCTGGCCGCGAAACTGCCTTGCGGGCTATTGCTGAGGCGCAGGCCGCCAGCTCCAACGTTGAGGAAAGCCCAGCAGCGGCAGCAGCGCGGATGACGCGGAAAATGTTGGCGGAAGCCCAGCGCGACTGGCAGCGGCACACGTACCTGGCCGCGGCTGGAGCGGCCGTAGCGGGTATGGGCGCAGCCCTGCTGGTTTACGTACTAAAATGAGGGGCGGACAGCCCGGCGGCGGGTAGGGCCCGATTAAATATCATATATATCAGTGGATTAAAAATATGATGGATATTCCGTCGTTGCTTATCGGGCTAGCCGCCGGCGTAGTGGCCGGCAGCTTCGTGGTCTATCTGCTGCCCTACCGGGGCTTGCGGCGCGAGCACGGGCGGCTGCAAACGGAACTTGTGGATACGCTGACCAATAAGAACGAACTGCAGGCGACTCTGCTCGATGCGCAGTCGGCGGCCTATCAGGAACACCAGGCGGCGTTGCAGCAACACAAGCGGCTTGAGGACCAGGTGACGGAAGCAAGCGAGCGCTTCGCCAAGCAAGAAAAACAACTCGCCGATCTGGAGGCGCAACACGCCCAGGAACAGCAGGCCTTCCTGCGCGAAGCAACCCGCTTGCGTGGCGCGATCTCGCGGCTGGAACAGGAACAGGTGTTGTTGCAGGATCGCTACGCCCAGGAAAGCGCGCGATGGGATCAGGAACGGCAGAGCCTGGCCTGGCAAGGCGCCCAGATCGAGGAGCAGCTTCAGAGTCTGCGGCAAGACAAGGCCGCGCTGGAGGCGCAGTTGGAACAGCAGCACGAGGCGTGGGAACGCGAACGGCTGGCTCTGCAGATCCAGATGAATACCCTGGAGGACAATCTGGAGTTGCAGAAAGCGCGTTCCAGCGGTGGCCCGGCGCCGGATAGCGCGCTGCTGGTGGAAAAATTACGGGAGGATGCTGCCGCGGAACTGAGTCGGTACCAGGCGGCCTGGGATGAGGAGCGCCAGACGTTGCAGGAGCAACTGGAACGGGAGCAAGCCGAGCGGCGGGCGTTGCGGGAGCAGGCGGCGACGGCGGGCTGGGATATACCGTCGGTTCGTCCCGCTGACGCGGGCGAGACGACTTTGCGCCAGCAATTGGAGCAGACCCAGCGCGACCGCGAGGTGCTAGAGGAGAAACTGGCGGCGCGCGATCTCCGGGCGGAACAGGAGCGCGCCGCGCTGGAAGCCGAGATTGAAGAGTTAATGGGGCGTCTATTGCGGTTGCAGGGCGAGCGCGGCGGCTAGGGATCGTCATCGCCGAAAAAGTGCTGGATGCGGATGCGATCCAGTTCGACTTGCAGCGCGGGGTCAAACGACCCAGTGCGTCGGGCCAGCACCTCGGCCCACGGCAGGCGCGCGGTTTCTTCCTGCAGCCGCTCCACCAACCGGTCAATGTTCCCTACCACTCGCGCAGGGGCACCGGCGACGATGCTGCCCGGCGGCACGTCGCGGTTGACCACCGCGCCGGCGGCGACGACGGCGTTGGGGCCAATCGTGACGCCGGGCAGCAGAATCGCGCCGTGGCCGACGAATACGTTGTCGCGGATGTCAATTTTCCCCACCCGGTCCAGCTTCAGCCCGTAGGCGCGGTTGAGCATGTTCACCGAGCCGTCGTGGCCGAACAGGGTGCAGCCGGTCAGTCGGACGTTGTTGCCCAGCCGGGTATAGGCCGGGTCAGTGATGATGACGTTGGTCTGAATCGAACAGTGCTCGCCGATGGCGTGCAGTACCCCCCGGCGCTTGAGCCAGGCCGCCCATTCATCCCCGCTGGGGTTGCAGAACCGCTTGTACCACCCGATCGCCTGGCCCCACTCGAACGCCAGATAGCGCAGGATGCGCCGCAGAAACCCTTTCATGCCGCTTTCCTCCCGGTCGCCTTGCCGATGAACCCGCCCAGCGTGTGCGCCAACTGGCGGCGCAAGTATTCCCGCTCGCCCCAGTCGCACATCACCCGATAGAGAAAGGCCGCTGTCACCACGCTGTACAGCAGACCGCAAACGGTCAGCCGGCCCAGCAGTGGCCAGCGGTCGGTTGCAGCGGCGGCGAACCAGGGTTCGGTCAGCCACGCCAGCGCCAGCCCGAAACCGTAGGGAACCAGACCGGGGACGATGACCCGCCAAATATAGGTTCCGGGCGCGACCTTCAGAAAATGGTTGGACCAGGCCATGTAGGCCCAGCCGCTCAAGGTCATCCCGGCGGCGACCCCGTAGGTGATGGCGGGAATATTCGTCCCCAGCGCCAGGAACGCGCCGCCCACCAGCACTGCGACCAGCACCGCCTGGGTCAGCGGATAGAACAGCGTTCGCCCCGGATGATTGGCCCCGTAGTGCAATGCGGTGCAGGGGCCGGTGGTGACGTGGGTGTGAAACGGCAGGGTGAACCAGGCCATGATGAAGGCGGTGATGAGGAATTCCTCGTTCGGACCGAGCCAGGCGGTCATGATCGGCGCGGCGAAGCCGGCCAGAAAGCCCATGATCAGGCCGGTCAGCAGGCTGATGTAGCGCGCACCCTTCAGATACAGCTTGCCCAGTTCCTCGAACTGGCCGAGGTTGTACAGGTGGGTGACCGCCGGCAGGAACACGGTGTTCAGCGCCGAGGTGATCTGGCTGGATATGACCGGCAGCTTCTCGCCCAGATCGAACAGGCCCGTGGCGCGCACCCCGATGAACGCGCCGGCGATCACCTTCTCGATGGAATAGAGGATCATGCTCAGCAGGCCGGAAATCTGCACCACGCCGCCGAAGCGGTAAAACAGGGTCAGCAGTTTGCGATCAAAATGGCGCGGGCCGAGGGTCAGGCCGGGCAATACCTGGAAGCAGGCGCGGGCGCTCAGCCAGGTCGCCAGCAGGTAGCGGATGACGAAGGCCCAGAGCAGCGCGTACACCCCCAGCCCGGCCAGCAGCAGGCCAACGATCAGCGCGGTTTCCAGCAGGAAGCTCGCTACCCAGATGCCGGTCTGCCGCACCATGAGTTGCAGGCCGCCCAGCACGTGGCTGAACGCGCCGAAGCTCAGGTCGAGCATCATGGCGGCGGCGGTGGCGAAAATCAGGATGGCAGCAGTTTCGCGCAGGTGCGGCGCGACCTTGAAGGCGTCCAGCAGCAGCGGCATCCCCAGCCCCAGCAGCGCCAGCAAACCCATGCAGAGCGGAATGGTGATGGCCAGACCGGTGGTCAGCAGGCGATTGATCGCTTCGGTGTCGTGGCGGGCATGGTATTCGGCGGTGTAGCGGATGTAGACGTTGGCGATGCCGAAGGTGCTCATGCCCAGATAGCTGATGACGATGAAGCAGGTGGCCCAGATGCCGTATTCCTCCAGGCTGACGTAGCTGAGGATGATCGGCGGCAGTCCGACCCGGCTGAGCATGTAGAGCAGCTTGGCGGCCAGTTGCACGACGGCGTTCTGGGACAGGCGGTTCTTGAATTGTTGTTTGGCGTCGCTGGCGGTGCTCATGGAGTTGGGGGCAATGGCGTGGCGATGGGCGCTTATTCTATCGCTATTCCTGCTTGAGATTCGCCAGCAGCCGGTACAGCGTCCGTTCGCCGATCCCCAGTACCCGCGCCACCGCCGCTCGCCGCCCCTGATGGCGGGTCAGCAGCAGTTGCACATAGTACTGCTCGATTTCGGCCAGCGTCGGCTCGTGGTCGAACGCGAGCGTCACCCCGGTTGAAGGAGGAGCAGGTGGGCTGACGGCGGCCCGTGGCAGGGTGAGATGCTCTGGATCAATCTTCAGCCGATTGCCCGACAGAATAATGGCCCGCTCGATGACGTTGCGCAGCTCCCGCACATTGCCGGGCCAGTCGTACTCCATCAACTGCTGCAAGG
>JAGTSD010000345.1 GCA_018262135.1 Pseudomonadota bacterium
GTATGATCCGACGAAAGGGGCCTTAGTCCAAGCCTGATTCAGGCCCGGCACCGGACCGCCACCGAGCAGCGGCCCATCGATTGGCGACCTTGGGGTCACCCTGACGGAGAACGAATCACCCACCACGAGTTGCGAAGAGTGAAGATGACGTGATGGCATGAAAGATGGGTTCTGTATTCCCGAAAACCTGATTTAGACAATAGCCGGCTCCGCCGACGCTGCGAGGCTGATGAGGACGGGGATACGCGCGCATTCCATCAGGGCACGAGGGCCGGACAACGGTACCTCTACACGATGCCGAATATATGGCTGCAACTTCTCTTTCTGCTAAACGTGATCTCCCTCTTGCATCGCGGGGCGGACCATATATGGTCTAGAATATGGGGAGTACTATATTGCTGATATGCAACCGATTTTCGAGCGACGAACGGAAATTTCGGCGATTTGGGCTGACATCCCCTGATTCTCGCCGCTCGACGCCGATTTTATCGTTCCCGCCGGCCCGATTGGCGGAATCCCGATTGCGTGATTACACTCTGTTAATCAGCTAATCAGGGGGATCAGCGGGGACCAGGAAGGACGTGGGCTATTTGCCGTCCGGCGATCTCGCAGAACTGGCCGCTGACCGTCCGCGCCAGGGGGGTGCGTCTGCAGATCAGCCGCCTGTTATCCCGTCCTGCGTGCCTGAACCGGCAGCGGCGGTTCATGAACTTTCCCAGCACGGTGAGACTCTCCCATGAAACGCGATCTGACCCGCCGTTCCTTTCTCACGCGGGCGTTACTTCTGCCGTGGCTGCCTGTCCTCGGGCAACGCGCCCGCGCGGATGGGGAAGGGCTGGCCGGCCTGGAGTTCGGACCCGCGCAGCCGTTCAGTTTCGACGGGCTGCGCCAGCAGGCCCAACGCCTGGCGGCCCAACCCTACCAGACGCCCCCCCTCCGTCATACCGATCTCCTGGATCGTATCGATTACGATGCCCATCTGGAAATTCGGTATCGGCCAGAAGCTGCGCTCTGGCGCCGGGGTGATGGACCGTACCCGGTGCGTTTCTTCCATCTCGGGCGATTGTTCCCCCTGCCGGTGAAGATCCATATCGTACAGGCCGGCACCGCGCGTGAAGTACTTTATTCCTCCCGGCTGTTCAACTTCGGCAAAGCGGATTTCGCAGCAGCGCTGCCCGACGATCTGGGCTTTGCCGGCTTCTGCATCCTCCATTCGCCGACGGAGGAGCGGGACTGGCTGGCGTTCCTGGGGGCCTCCTATTTCCGCAGCGCCGGGGAACTGGATCAGTACGGCATCTCGGCGCGGGGCATCGCCATCGATACCGCCCTGCCTACGGCGGAAGAATTTCCCCGTTTTACGCAATTCTGGCTGGAGCCGACCGCCGATCCCCAGGCCGTACTGATCCATGCCTTGCTGGAAGGTCCCAGCCTGACCGGTGCCTATCGGATCCGGGCGATTCGCCAGGAACGGGTGATCCTGGACATCGAAGCGGTCTTGTTCTTTCGGGCGACGGTAAACCGGCTGGGGGTGGCGCCATTAACCAGCATGTTCTGGTTTTCCGAAACTAACCACCCGCCCACCTGGGACTGGCGCCCGGAAGTCCACGACAGCGACGGGCTGGCCCTGTGGACCGGGGCCGGCGAACGGATCTGGCGGCCGCTCAACAACCCGCCGTTCGTCCAAACCAGTTCCTTTGTCGACCGCAATCCCCGGGGCTTTGGCCTGTCCCAGCGGGATCGCCAGTTCGAAAACTATCAGGACGACCGGGTCTTTTACGAACGACGGCCTACCTTGTGGGTGGAACCGCTCGAACCGTGGGGGGAAGGCGCAGTCCAGCTCATCGAAATTCCCACTGACTACGAAATGAACGACAACATCGTTGCCTACTGGGTCCCGCAAGCTTCCGTACAGGCCGGTACCACGCAAACCTTCCGCTACCGGTTGCACTGGGTGGCTGACGAACCTGCCGGACCTTCACTGGGCCGGGTGATCGCTACCCGCCTGGGCTGGAACGTGATCCCCAAGACTCCCCTGCGACCGGTGTACAAGGCCTGGTTTGCCATCGATTTTGCCGGGGGGCCGCTGGAACATCTGGATGCCCGAGCGCCGGTGCAACTGGTGGTCAGCGCCAAACGAGGCAGCCTGCGCAGCCCTAGCGCCTTTCAGGTGGTGGGCACCCGCCGCTGGCGAGGCAATGTTGAGTTCGAACTGGAAGGAGGCGAACCGGTGGACCTGCGTGCCTACCTGCGCCTGGGCGATCGGGCGCTCTCGGAGACGTGGCTTTATCCGTTCATTCCCCGTCCGGCCTCCTACTGAAGCCGACGCATGGCGCCAGTCGAGAAACCCGTTGCAGTTGCCCTGGAGGCGGGGGTTCGAAGCGACGCGGGAACGGGGTAGCCTGGCAATGCCGAGGCCGCAGGTGATCCCGCGCGGCAGCGCGCCCGCCGCCGACCGGATCGGCCTGCTCTACGCCGTGCTGGCGGCGGTCGGCTTTTCGTTCAAGGCCATTCTGGTCAAGCTTGCCTACCGGTACGGGGTGGACGCCGAAACCCTGCTGGCCTTGCGCATGGCGTTCAGCCTCCCGTTCTTCGCCCTCCTGGGCTGGATCGGCACCCGCCGGGCCTCCACTCGATTGACCCGGCGCGACGGGGTCTGGCTGTTCGGGCTGGGGCTGTTGGGCTACTATCTGGCCAGCTATCTGGACTTTCTGGGCTTGTGCTACATCAGCGCGGGGCTGGAGCGGCTGATCCTGTTCGTGTATCCCACCCTGGTGGTCCTGCTGGCGGCGCTGTGGCTGGGCCAGCCGCTCACCCGTCGGGCGCTGGCGGCGCTGGCGCTGTGCTACGCTGGCATTGCCCTGGCAGTGACCCACGACCTGCGCCTGACCGGCGCGGCGCGCGACCTCGCGCTCGGCGGCGGCCTGGTGTTTGGCAGCGCGCTGTCCTACGCCCTCTATCTGCTGGGCAACGGGCGGATCGTGGGGCGACTCGGTGCGCTGCGGGTCACTGCCCTCGCCTCCCTCAGCGCCTGCGGGCTGGGGATCGGGCAGTTTCTGCTGCTGCGGCCGCTGGCCGCGCTGGTGCAGCCGGGGCCAGTCTACG
>JAGTSD010000346.1 GCA_018262135.1 Pseudomonadota bacterium
GTGGACAACAAGGCGCTGTATGCGTACCTCGAAAATCTGCCTTTTGACAAATCCCTTTCGCCCAGCGAACGACGCCGGATTTACGGCGCCGAGGTGGGACAGGAAGCCAGGAGCGGCAAGTATATTCACGATGTCTGGCTGAGATCGCTACCCGGCTTGTGCCAGCGGGCCAGCAAGGAAAACCCGCAACGGGTTATTTTGCACAACGCCTATTTCTTCCCGCCCGCCAATATGACTTACGCTCTGAGCCAGATGGCGAATGGCGCCTATGACTGCTCCAACGTCACGGTTACCGTCCTCACCAACTCCATCGAAACCACTGATCTGAATGTCGTCAACCTCCTGGCCCGACACTCGCTCAAGGCTTTCACCGAGTTCTACCAGCAACAAAGCGACCCGGCTCGTCGCGCGCAGTTCGAGTATTACGAATATCGGCCCGGCAAAGGGAAAACCAGCCAGTCGCTGCATACCAAGGTCGCCTTGTTAGGCGACGATGTTCTGGTCGGCTCGGCCAATGCCGACGTGAGGAGTTTCATGATGGACAGCAACAATGCCGTGTTCGTCCGTGGGGCCGACCAGTTCCGCCAGGAATACGCCGGTTATGTCCAGGGGATTTTGAAAGATCCCAGGAAATCCAGGAAAATCAATGATGAACTCGCTAACACTCCGCGCGAAACCCTGGTGAAGAAGGATGTGGCGATCTTCCGGAAATTGCTGGCCAAATACGGCGTGGACCAGCATCTCAACCCGTCCCAGCGGCGGACCGCCGAACAACTCTTCGTGCAGATGCTCGATGCGTCCTACTCCTTGACCAAGGCTTCAATCATGCGTGACAAGGCCGAGGCGGGCCAGCCGGTCGCGCGGGAACCGTCGCCCGAGCAACGGCAACAGCAGCAACGGTTCAACGAGTTGTTCAAACCGATTTGAGGAGGTGGGGGGCGTAACCGTGATTTTCGTCTTTGATACCGCGTGGCACGTCTCCCACGGTATCGTTTGCAGCCGCCCCAGAGGTATTCAAGCCGGAGAGTCATGATGAAGAACAGCACGCACGCGGGTTTGACCGGGCCACGATTCCTTTTGGCCATTGTGGTCGCGGTTTGTGCCTGGGGTTTCGCCGTCGAGCCGGGATGGTCGGCAGCCGGAAAAGCGCCGCTGGAAACGGCGGCGGTCATGGCGCCCCTCGATATTCCACGCCAAATCAGCATGGAAAAGTTCGAGCAACTGCTCGATGAGGCGAAGCAAACCGGCGTCAACACGGTTTCGGTTGACGTGTGGTGGGGCAAGGTCGAAAAGAACGGCGACCAGCAATTCGACTGGAGCTATTACGATGCGGTCTTCCAGAAAATCCGCGACCGACAGTTGAAAATCGTGCCGATTCTCTCCTTTCACCAATGCGGCGGCGGCCCTGGCGACGATTGCGACATTCCGCCGCCGCCGTGGCTGTATGCGCACTTTGCCACAGTGGGGCTCACCGCCAACGATCTCAAGTACGAAAGCGAGACAGGCCGCTTGCAGGACGACGCGATTCCACCATGGGCGACAGCAGTCCCAGCCGTGCTCGATCAGTTCCGCGAGTTCATGCAAGCCTTCGCCGCGCACTATGCCGCCCACGTTGGCGATTTTGTCGAACTCAACATCAGTCTTGGGCCGACCGGCGAGCTTCGTTATCCTTCCTACAACAAGGCCGACGGCTGGAACTATCCGGACCGGGGTTTCTTCCAGGCCTACAGCACGCTGGCCCAGACCCAATTCCGCAACTGGGCGCTGGCCCGGTTCGTCGGCCTGAGCGGCGTAGCCCAGCGCTGGGAAACACCGCTCGCCCATCCCGCCGAAATCCGGGTTCCGGGCGGTCACCTGCCGCCGAAGACCGGCAAGCGGGCCGAGACCTTCGTCAACGACCGGGACTACGCTGATAAGCCCTATGGCCGGGATTTCGTTGACTGGTACAACGAATCGCTGGTCGAGCACGGGCGCCGGGTGCTTGTCGCCGCCGACGGCGCCTTCGGCGGCACCTTCAAAGCAATCCCGCTCGGCATGAAGATTCCCGGCGTCCACTGGCAGATGAAGGCGTGCGCCCCGCATCCGCGCATCGCCGAGATCACGGCGGGTCTGGTCCAAACGACGCTCGATCTGGACGCGCGGGCGGATGCCTACGGCTACCAGCGGATTCTGGACATGATCGCTGACATCAAGAACCAGACTGGTCGCGACGTCATCCTCCACTTCACCGCCGCCGAAATGGACAACGACCCCGCTTGCGGCGATGGAAACTCGATGGCGGAGGCGCTCGTGTTCTGGATTTCGCAGGCCGCGCAAGATCGCAACATCCACCACAAGAGCGAAAACGCGCTCGCCTGCGTCGCCAAGCCCGGCGATGACCGAAACTGGGAAAGCATTCGGAATGTTTTCTCGAACGCACCCTATCAGGGGTTCACGTTGCTGCGGCTGGTTGACCACGGTTGTCCCGGCGATCCCGCCGGCAATCCCTGGGGCATTGACCGGGCAAATTTCACCAGCTTCATCAAGGATTATGGCGCCGGAGGGTCGGCGACCGGGTTGATCGTGCATCTTGCGGAATGGCAGTCCTGCCCCGAAGATCAGGGCTGCCGGTACAACCTGCATGGCTGGAACGGGCTGAACGGCGACTTTCCACTGCGCTACGAAGGTAAATTCGGTGATCGCCACTGGTGGGTGGGCACCGTGCCGAACGCCCCCGCCCAGTTCAGCTTTACCTTCAACAACACCTTCAACTGGGAAAGCGGCGCAGGCCAGTTCGACCGAAGCTACCAGCGCGCGACGCACGGCAATGAGATTTTCCTCATCGGCCGAGGCGACACCAAAATCCGCACGCAACGGCCGTAGGGCAGATCGCCAACCAGCGAACAGGAGGCTGACATGGGCATCACATCAATACCCGGGTCGGCATCGCGCGCAAGTCCGAACCGGTTGAATGATCAGCCCCAGCATGGATACAGCAATTTGTAACAATCGGATTGAGCTTCTCAACTGCGGCATCTAATACTAATTCCCGTTCGTCGGCGCGAAGCGCCGACCAACAGGAATTAGTATTAGTTCTACTTTGTCAGATTTATCTTTTTGA
>JAGTSD010000347.1 GCA_018262135.1 Pseudomonadota bacterium
CCGAACTGTTGCAGCGCGCCACCGGGATGGGGGTCGAACAGGTCAAGGATCACATGGCCGTTCAGCCGAACTGCGTGTACGTGATCCCCCCCAACAAGGATTTATCGCTGTTGCGCGGCACCCTGCATCTGTTCGAGCCGGCGACGCCCCGGGGCCTGCGGCTGCCGATTGACTTCTTTTTCCGCTCCCTGGCCGAGGACCAGCGCGAGCGCAGCGTGGGCGTCATCCTGTCGGGCATGGGCAGCGACGGGATGCTGGGCCTGCGGGCGATCAAGGAAAGCGCCGGCGTCGCCCTGGTGCAGGAGCCGACCTCGGCCAAGTTCGACGGCATGCCGCGCAGCGCCATCGACGCCGGACTGGCGGACATCGTGGCGCCCCCGGAAGAGTTGTACGAGCGGTTGGTCGCCTATTTCGGCCACGCGCCCTCGACCGCGCAACCGCCGGCGGCCTTGAACGACAAGGACCAGAGCGGGCTGGACAAGATCGTGATCCTGCTGCGGACGCATACCGGCCACGACTTTTCCCTGTACAAGAAGAACACCCTGTACCGGCGCATCGAGCGGCGCATGGGCCTGCACCAGATCGACCGGATCGCTCATTACGTCCGCTACTTGCAGGAGAATGCCCAGGAACGGGATCTGCTGTTCAAGGAACTGCTGATCGGCGTGACCAGCTTTTTCCGCGACCCGGCGGCCTGGACGGAACTGCGGGAACAGATTCTGCCGGCGCTGCTGGCCAGCCGGCCCGACGGGGGCCAGTTGCGGGCGTGGGCGGCGGGCTGTTCCACCGGCGAGGAGGCGTATTCGCTGGGGATCGCGTTCAAGGAGGCGCTGGTGGAACTCAGCCCAGTCCGGCCATTTTCCCTGCAAATCTTCGCCACCGACCTGGATCGGGACGCGATTGACAAGGCCCGCCAGGGCGTCTACCCGGAGAACATCGCGGCGGATGTGTCGCCCGAGCGGTTGCATCGGTTTTTCATCCACGAGGAACGCGGCTACCGGATCGGCAAGGAAATTCGAGAGATGGTGACGCTGGCGACCCAGAACCTCATCATGGATCCGCCCTTCACCAAGCTCGATCTGCTGATCTGCCGCAACCTGTTGATCTACCTGACCTCGGACCTGCAAAAGAAGCTGCTGCCCCTGTTCCACTATAGCCTGAATCCCGGCGGCGTCCTGTTTCTGGGTTCCGCCGAGACTGTGGGCAGCGCGTCCGGGCTGTTTGTCCCGCTGAAAGGCAAGGGGCGGTTTTATCAGCGCAAGGAGTCCGCGACGCGGGTGGAGCCAGTGGAATTTCCCACAGCGTTCCTGCCACCGCCCAACAGCCACCCGGTGGCCAGCGCCACCGAGTCCGAGGCCAGCTTGCAGGCGTTGGACGCCGTGCTCCTGCGGGAGTTTTGCCCGGCGGCGGTGCTGACCAACGAGCAGGGCGATATCCTCTACATCAAGGGGCGCACCGGCCAGTATCTGGAGCCGGCGGCCGGTCAGGTCAACTGGAACCTGTACGCCATGGCCCGCGACGAACTGGAAGCGCGACTGGCGAGCAAAACCCAGGAGCAGGAGGAAACCCAAGTGGCGCTGCAAACCGAACGGGCCAAACGCGAGTCGGAGGCCGGGCCGGATCAACGCGACGGAGGCGAGCCATGAAGCAAGACCCTAATCCCGCCACGGAGACTGACGCGCTGCGCCAGCAGGCGGAAGCGCGGTTGCGGGAGCAACGGGTCGCCGCCAGCCGCCGCCAGAGCGATGCGGACAACTACCGCCTGCTCCACGAACTCGAGGTTCACCAGGTCGAGATGGAAATGCAAAACCACGCCCTGTTGGAGCTGCGCGAGCAACTCGAGCGGAGCCTGGAAAAATATACCGATCTCTACGACTTTGCGCCGGTGGGCTACCTGACCGTGACCGACGACGGGACGATCCGGGAAGCGAATCTGGCCGGTGCGGCGCTGCTCGGGCTGGAACGCGCCCGCCTGATCAATCGGCGATTGGGGGTCTTCATCGCGGCGGAGACCCGACCCACGTTCAACGCCTTTTTGGAGCGAGTGCTGGTGGGAACCGCCCGGGAGCACTGCGACATCACCCTCGCCCACGACGACGGGGCGCTCTGCCATCTGCATCTGGAAGGCGTTGCCGTACTCTCCGGCGCGGATCGGTGGTGCCACCTCGCGGTCGTGGACATCACCGAGCGGAAACGGGCTGAGGCAGCGCTCCGCGACCGCGAGCAGTCCTCCCGGCGACTCGCGGACGAGCTGCGCGCCGAAAGGGACCGCTTCGCCAAAATCGTTGCCACGGTGCCCGGCGGCATTTTTTCCTTCCGCCTGCGGCCGGACGGTAGCGACTGTTGCCCTTACGCCAGCCCGACCTTTAAGGATCTATACGGCCTGCCTCCCGAGGACTTGGCCGAATCCGCCGCTCCACTGTGGGCGATCATCCACCCGGACGACCTCGACCAGGTTCGGGCCAGCGTCGTGGCTTCCAGCCGGACCCTGACCCCCTGGCGGGATGAATTCCGGTTGCGGCGCCCCGCCCGCAGAGAGATTTGGGTGGAGGGTCATTCCATGCCGGTGCGCGAGCCCGACGGTAGCATCCTCTGGCACGGTTTCCTGCAGGACATCACCGAGCGCAAGCGGGCGGAAGAGGCGTTGCAGGAAAGCGCGGCGATCTATCGCGCCATTGGTGAATCCATTGACTATGGCGTGTGGATTTGCGCCCCGGACGGCCGCAATATCTACGCCAGCGACAGTTTCCTCAAACTGGTCGGCCTCACTCAGGAGCAATGCTCTAATTTCGGTTGGGGCGATGTGCTGCATCCCGACGACGCCGAGCGCACCATCGCGGCCTGGAAGGAATGCGCCCGCACTGGTGGCGTCTGGGACATCGAGCATCGGTTTCGCGGTATGGACGGGCAATATCACGCCATCCTCGCGCGCGGCGTGCCGGTGAAAAACGCGCGAGGCGAGATCGTGTGCTGGGCAGGCATCAATCTGGACATCAGCCGCCTCAAGCAGACCGAGGATGCCTTGCGCTGCTCGCTCGAAGAGAAGGAAACGTTGCTGCGTGAGGTTCATCACCGGGTCAAGAACAATCTCGCCGCCAT
>JAGTSD010000348.1 GCA_018262135.1 Pseudomonadota bacterium
GGCGTTATGCTCTGGATGCTCGGCATCGACTTTGCCGTTCTGTGGTCCGTGCTGGCCTTTTTCATGAATTTCGTGCCGATCGTGGGCAGCATCCTGATGCTGATTCCAGCCGTCCTGGTCGCGTTGGTTCAGACCGACTTGCCAACAACTTTACTGGTCGCCATAGGATATCTAGTAGTTCGATCCAATAAATAATTTACAACCTTTCGCGATACAGGCATGCTCATCTTCTCAACGGCTTGGAGCGATGATCATGGCGAGAGAAACGGGGCGAGCGGCATTGGTGTTGTCGGCGGAGCAGCGCGCCGCGTTAGCGGCCCTGGCGGCCTCACGGACGGCCCCCCTGCGCGAAGTCGAGCGCGCGGGGATTCTGCTCCAGTATGCCGAGGGCCAATCGATCAGCGCCATTCATCGGCAACTGGGGGTCAGTCGCCCGACCATCTATAAGTGTATCGACAAGGCCCTGGTGGCCGGGGTGAACGCGGGTTTGAAGGATGCCTACCATCGTCCCTTCGCACCCGTAATTACCGAAGCCGCTAAGGCGTGGGTGATCAGTGTGGCGTGTATCAAGCCCAAAGACTTAGGCTTGGCGGCGGAATTGTGGACCCTCTCGGCCTTGGCGCGCCACATCGCGGTCCATGCCGAAGCGGCCGGGTTTCCGCGCCTGGCCCGGGCGGGCAAAAGCACGGTTTGGCGCATTCTCAATGAGCATCAACTGAAACCCCACAAAATCACCTACTACCTGGAAAAACGGGATCCCGACTTCGACCGGAAAATGCATGAGGTCCTGATGGTGTACCAGGACGTTTCGCTCGCTGCGGCGGGCGAGCTTCAGGCGGAAGGCCCGCACCCCGTGTATACGATCAGCGTGGACGAAAAGCCCGGGGTTCAAGCGCTCGGCTTGACGGCCCCCGATTTGCCACCGGTGCCCGGCCAGGCACCTACGGTCAGTCGGGATTACGAGTACGTGCGGCACGGCACCGTATCGATTCTGGCCGGTATCGATCTGCATACGGGTCAGGTGTTGGCCCATGTGGAAGACCGTCATCGGAGCAGTGAATTCATTGCCCTGCTGCGCACCCTCGATGCTTATTACCCGCCAGCAGCCACCATCCGCATCGTCCTGGATAACCACTCCGCCCATATCTCGAAGGAAACCATGGCCTACCTCGCCACCCGCCCAGGACGGTTCGAGTATGTGCATACGCCCAAGCATGGCTCCTGGCTCAACCTGATCGAGTGCGCCTTCTCGAAAATGGCGCGCACGTTCCTACGGCACATTCGCGTAGGCTCGGTCGCGGAACTCAAAGCACGCATCCTCCAGGGGATCGCTGAAATGAATGCTGCGCCGGTCGTCTTCCGCTGGAAAAGATTTGATCTCGGGCTTACTTAATATGTCAGTGTATTAATGGATCGAACTACTAGTGCCTGACAGAAAACCCTGTTTTCTTGCGCAAGTCCACCGGTCCCACCGCCTGGCCGACGCATTTTTCGAGTGAATTGACGGAGCTACCCGGGTGGCCGGGCGCTGGGTTGGGAATCATTCTCATCGCGCCCGCTGGTCAGGCACAGTGCTCCCCGCCCCGTGCGACGGGTGGCGCGTCAGGGCGATTGGCGGCTCCTGGCCGACGGGTCAGGCCGCTTTACGGTACGGCCCCCGGTGTCGCCGCCGTTCCTGCTCCTGCAGGATCGCCCCCAGCCGCTGACTATTACGCGCCACCACCGCCAGGGCGACATACCGCTTGAAACCATCGAGGCCATGGTCAGGGCAGCGGTCGAGGCCGTGAGCCTCCAGGGCGTTGATGGCCGACGCGACGGCCGAATGACAGCGGCGCAAGCGGACAAAGTCCGGATCGGCTTCCACCGCTTTCAAGACGGCCGAGAGTTGGCCCTTTCTGGGCAGCACGACCTGGTCCACGATGGCTGGGAGTTGCGTCTGGTTGGCCGAACTGTGGAAACCCTTGTCGAAGCTGATCGACTGGACGGCGGGAAACCGGGTCTTGGCGGCGGTGGTGACGGCCACCGCCACCTGGTCATCGGTGGTCTTGGCCATGACGTAGTGGTGCAGGATGAAGCGGTACTGATCTTCGACCACACAGACGCGCCGCCCGAGTTCCACCGGTACTCCGGCCTTACCCTTGCTGATCCATTCGGTGTGGGGTTCAAAGATCGAGAAAACCTTCTCCGCATGGGGGATGACTTCGCCCTTCAGCACGCGGCGGCGTATCTGGTCGATCTGCCGCTCGGCATGCTGCACGTAGTCATCGAGCGTGGCCAGACCCAGCGGGATGACCCGGCGCTGCAGCCACTGCGCGCGGGTCTCACGGACCCGCTCCAGTAAGGTCTGGGCCTGTTCCAGATAATCGCGGTGCGCCTGTTCGATAGCCGCCTGGCGCGCCTGCCGCTTCCGTTCGTCCTTCGCGGTGGAGTGCCGCAGGGTGCGAATCCGGCGCTGGGCCTGCTTGAGTTTGCGGAGGTGATACGCATGCTGCCGCCAGCCCGGCAAGCCCTGCGCGTCCGACAGATCGGCGACCCATCCCAGGGCCTTGCGCACGGCCTCAAAAAGCAAACCGGTGTCCGTGGGGAATTCGACGTCCGTCTCTACCACGAAGCTGTCACAGCGCACGGCGAGGCCGTCGTCCGGACTTTTTTTTTACCGCGGCGTGCCCGGCCCGGACCACTTCCTGATTGATGCGATCCAGCAGTTCCGGCGTGAATAAGCGGAGGTTGTCCTTGAGGGTCTGCAATTCATAGCGGGTGGCGTCGGACCAGTCGCCGTGGCCCAGCATCTGGCGCAGCGTGGTGTGCTGGTTGGCCAGCTCCTGGATCCGGTCGTAATCGGCATTCAGCCCCAGCCGCAGGGTACCCAACACCAGGATCGTCCACTGCGGCATACCGGGACGGCCAGTGTCGGGACTGGCGAGGCCGTCGCCGCCCGCCCGTTCGGGCCGCACCTCGGCCAGGCTGGCAAAGACCCGCTCCCGCACGGCGGGCTCGGTGCAGAGGTGCTGGAGTCCCCGCAATAACTGCGGGATGTCATCGCGGGATTTGGGGTCGAAGACAATGTCGGCAATGTCCACTTGCCCGAACTGCCGCT
>JAGTSD010000349.1 GCA_018262135.1 Pseudomonadota bacterium
GGCTGGGCGGAACTGGATGATGCCCATAACCAGCAGGAAGACAGGGACGAAGCGCGCGAGGCGGCCCGCGAGGCGTTCATCGAAAGCCTCATGGATGAATTGAAGTCTATCGGACAGGCGCACGGCAAAAACGCCCGCCGGCTGTTTAAGGTTGACGAGCAATTCAGAGATTCGGCGATGGAGTCTGCTCTTGATTCGATCTTTGGCAACGCGAAAGAAAGTGAAAGCTTTTCGATAGCACTCGTACAGATTTGGGCGGATCAGGGCGGCGAGTATCAGCTTGGCGATACTCCCATCGACCGCCTGGTTAATGTCATCAATTCCGCCTTGCTGGAATTCGCCGGGAAAAAAGCGAAAGCGGAAATCCGGTAACAAAAAGGCGCTTGCGTTGCGGCGAACAACGCGAGCGCCCCACTGCAACCCCGAACGATCAAGTAACGAGGTAGTAAACATGAAACCACGAATGCAGCCCCCAACGCAAGATGGCCGGCCATGGCAGGAAGCGCGCGCCCTGCTGGACGCCGATCCCGGCTATACGACCTGGTCGGAAACCGGTCACGCCGCCGACGCGCTGACCTTCGACGAGTGGCTGGATACCCCGGAAGGTCTGGCCTGGTTAGACGAAGAAGCGCGCTATGACGCTTTCAAACGCAACGGCTATCACCTCATGGAAAGCTGGGACTTTGAAGCGATAGGAGCGTAAGCGATGAGGGCGTATCGAGTTGAATTTAAACCAAAAACCAGAAAAACCTGCGCCTGGAGTTTCCCGATTGTGGCGGAGTCCGCCAGCGAAGCCGAGCGCATCGCGCGGCGGGAACTCGCCCTTTGGGGGGAAACGATCAGCCACTTCAAAAAGCCGCGCGTGTTCCTGGAGGCTGGCGATCATGCGTGAGATCAAGGTGCGCTTTCCGCATGACTGGATTGAACTGCCGTATGACTTGCCCTTGATCGATCTGGCGCGCGTCTTGGCGCATACCCGGTTGCGGTTGTGCTGGAACGTGCAAGCGCGTCGGTTGGAAGTGAAGGCCATTCACTAAGCATCAAAGCCCGGTCGAAAGGCCGGGTGACACTGGAGAATGAACATGGGAAATGAAATTATCCTTGATGAGGTAACCAGGCTTGAACCTGGCCAAATCCTGGCGGATTCGATCCGGCAATGGAGATCGGATTGCCAAGCGGGGCAATTCAAAATTGGGTCTAGCCATTTTCACGGTCCCAAGCTCGACATGGAGTTGGTCGGTGCACAAATCTCGGAAGGTGAGTTTTTTGGATACCCACTCCAACAGTGGCTTGCGATCCTCTTTGTAGACCATGACGGCGTATTGTCGTCCATTCTGTTCAAGACCGAGAGCTTGGACAACTTTGAGGAGTTAAGACGCAGCTACAGGCTGAAAGGTGAGAGCCTGTTGGGTAAAACCATTCGCGCCACGATGGAAAAACGCGCCAGTCGCGCCAACGGCAACGGCTACTTTGCCGTCACCTTTGCAGTCGCCCAGGAAGGCAAGTACGCCGAGGCTATCGCGCAATTCCGGCAACTGCACTACAAGCCGGATTTTATCCGGCTGATCGAAGCCAGGCCGGAAACCGGCAACGGCCATAACGGCAACGGCAAGTAATCAAGCCATGGGCCAGGGACGGCGCCTTTGGAGACTTCCATGAATCACCCAGACAGGAATCCCGAAGCAAGCTCTTGCCGGATGTTTGAAGGCATTTTCAGGCGCTTCGCGGAAGACGCTACAAAGGCTATTCAGGACTGGGAAGCCGGACAACGCGAAGCCTTGGACCGGTTCGGCCAGCGGATCGACGCCATAGCCCGGCAAGAACGCGCTGCACTGGAAAAATGGCGGCAGTCATCACCACCGCGCGCGATCTCCTCGCACTGGTTGATCGCGATGCTGGACAGCCCAGCCCACTGCTGGCGCAAATACCTCGATCCCCGGCGGCCCGCCGAGGAACCGACCGACGCGCTTCGGTTCGGGATGCTGGTGCATTGCCTGGCCCTGACCCCGCGCCAACTCGAACACGAGTTTGTCGTGGCCGATTACGAACGCCGCTCCATCGCCGGGAAAGCGCGTTATGCCGAGTTGAACGCCACCGGCCTGACCGTGGTCCGGCCTGCCGAACTGGAACAAGCCCGCGCCGTCGTCGCCGCCCTGCACGCCGACGCGGAAGCCCGGAAGTTGCTGCGTGGGGGGAAGAAGGAGCGGACGATCATCCAGCCCAGGGCGCGCGGCCTGTTGCCGCTCAAGGCCCGGCTGGACGTGCATCACGAAAGCCGGCGGCAAGTGGTGGAACTGAAAACCACGTATTCGATCCGCGCCGTGGAAACCGCGCTGGCGCGCTATCGCTATCCGCTGTCGGCGGCGTTCTACCAGGACCTGGTGAAAGGTCTGAGCGTGATCTTCGTCTTCGTGCAGAGCCGCGAGCCTTACCCGGTCCTCGTGATGCCGATGGCACGGCCGCAACTCCAGGCCGGGCGCGACCAGTGGCGGGACGCCCTGCAACGGTTCGATGCCTGCTGGCAAAGCGGCGAGTGGCCGGATGCGAAACCCACCGCCGAGGATGACGATCCGCTGCTCATGCCGTTTCTGCCCCCTGCGACTCGTTCGCCACGCCGGTTTGAATGGCCGGTGGGTGAACTGGCGCTGTAACCCACACCCCGCCACGGACGGCGTACCTTGGAGACCTTGTCATGAACACCCTGCACCACATCGCCAAGTTGCTACGCAGGCACAACGCCCAGTTACTCGTCGAGCACCGCAACGAAGCCCATGAAATCGTGCTGAGCATCCCCGCCCGGATCGACGATGACGGGACCATCGCGCAGTACGCCATGGAATTCCGCCTGGGCCAGCAATTCCCGGAGTCCGCGCCGCGGCAGACCGCGCCACCGGACACCGCCGCCGACCCGAACAGCTAGCCCATCGCGCCACGGGCGGCGCCGAGAGTATCCCCATGCCCATCAAACCCGAGAACCGCCACCGCTACCCGCCGAACGGGCGGGCGATTCGCGCCGCGATCCTGGAACGGGCCGACGACCGCTGCGAGCAGTGCGGCATCCCCAACCGCGCTTGGCGCAACAACGCCACGGGGCAATGGACCGAGGACGTTGGGCTGGCCGACGCCTGGGTGCTGGATGGCGACAAGATCACGCGCATCGTGCTGACCGTGGCCCACCTCGACCACGCGCCCGAACACAACGATCCGGCCAACCTGCGCGCCTGGTGCCAGCGCTGCCACCTGCGGTGGGACGTGGATCGCCACCGCCAGACCCGCTATGCCACCCGGCGGAAATATCACGCCTTGGGAGATTGGTTCGATGTTGCTCTGGAACCTTGAAGAAGCTGCCCGCCAACTGGGCGGGGTCAGCGCCCGCACCGTGCGGCGGTTGCTGGAGCGCGGCGAATTGCCCACCGTGCGCATCGGCACCCGCCTGCTCATCCCCGCCGAAAGCGTGCGGGACTGGATCAATCGCCAGACCGTGACCTATGCTGAACAGGGCGTGGGGCGGTTGGCCAGAGGATCTGGCTCATGCCCAAACGAAAAGACCAAGACGGCCTCTACAAGCGCGGGGATTCCCCGTTCTGGTGGGCCAGCTACACCGACGCAAGCGGCGCGCGAACTCGCCGCAGTACTCAAACTGCCGACCGAAAGGAAGCCGAGGCCCTGTTAGCCAAGTGGAAGCTGGCGGCCCATCAGGAGAAACACTGGGATGCGCCGCCGCGCCATACCTTCGATGAACTGATGCTGGCTTATTTGGCCGATACCAAAGCTATCAAGCGTAGCGCCGAGCGTGATCACTACAGCGCCAAGCGGCTCTATCCCGTTTTCACCGGGCGGATGCTGGACAGCCTGACGCCTGCTGATATTCGCCAGTATATCCGCCAGCGAAAATCGGAAGACATTCAGCCGGCAACCATCAACAAGGAACTCCGCTTGTTGTCATCCGCTTTAAACCATGCGGCGCGCGAATGGGGATGGGTGGTCAGCAACCCGGTCAGTGGCCGAACCTTACCGGAACCAGAGGGACGGGTTCGCTGGCTCAATACCAGCGAAGCGCAGGCCTTGATCGAAGCTGCGGCAGCCGACCCAATAACCGCTGCTTACTTGCCCGACTTCATTCGACTGGCGCTCCATACCGGGATGCGGCGGGGGGAACTGTTGAGCCTGGAATGGGCGCGGGTGGATTTTTCCGCCAATCTGATCCATCTGGCCGGCATCAACACCAAGAGTGGTAAGCGGCGCAGTATCCCCCTCAATGCGACCGCACGAGCGGCTTTGATCAACCGGGCAGGTTTTCGAGCTACCCACTGTCCCAACGCCCCCTGGGTGTTTTGCAACGCGGGGGGTCAGCGCATCGCCAGTATAAAACGCTCGTTTAATACGGCCTGTCGCCGGGCCGGCCTGGTGGATTTTCACATCCATGACTTGCGGCATACCTGCGCGGCTTGGTTGATCAGTGCGGGGGTCGCGTTAGCAGAAGTGCGGGATCTGTTGGGACACGCCAGTATCACGATGACGGAGCGTTATGCCCACCTGGCACCGGAAAATGTCCGAGCCGCCGTGGCCGTTCTGGATAGCGCGTCACGATCCGGTCACGCCAGCAAGGAGGAAAAGGAGGTAAAACGTGGCTAACTGATTGAAAGATTTGGTCGGGGTGACAGGATTTGAACCTGCGACTCCTGCCTCCCGAAGGCAGTGCTCTACCAGGCTGAGCTACACCCCGACAAGAGAAGGGAACTAATAATGGCGGCTTACCGCGAAGCGGGCCAGGCCGACGAGCGCGTCCCTGGC
>JAGTSD010000350.1 GCA_018262135.1 Pseudomonadota bacterium
ATCTGGACCGCCGCCGCCAGAGCCGACCTGATCCGGCTTCGCAGCTTCATCGGCCCCCACAACCCCGAAGCAGCGCGAAGAGCCGCCGAGACCCTCCAGGAAGGGGCAAAGCTCCTGATCGCGCATCCGGCCATCGGCAAGCGTGTGGAGGGACGGCAAGACCGCGAATTATTTATCCCGTTCGGTCAGCGGGGTTATGTCTTGCGGTATCGTCAGGAAAACCAAACCGTGTTCGTTCTTCGGGTTTGGCACGGTCTGGAGAAACGAGAGGACCAATAGACTTCCGCGCTTCGGTGCCACCGTCGCCGATCGGAGCGCCCCCACCCTGGAACGGATCGAGCACTTGACGGTGTTCGAAGACCTAGGCGAGGAACTGTTCGATTGTGCCGATGAAACCGCCTGGCTGGCGCGGCTCGCGGCGGCGGCAGGGGATGACCCGCACTGAGGCACTGATGAATAGAAAACTGACGAATAGAAAAAGGGGGGCACGGCGATCATTCGATTTGCAGGACTACCCGCTCCACCCATCAGAGAGAAGCGTATCGGGTTGCAGTTGCGCATGGTAGATTGCAGTTGTTAAACTGTAAATCAAACGTTAGATGTTAGCTTTACAGCAATGATCGTTCGCTCCGCTGAAACCGCCTTACGCGCCAGACTGGCCAAAAATCCGGCTGTCGTCTTGCTCGGTCCTCGCCAAGTCGGCAAAACCACCCTGGCCAGAAAGCTCGCCGAAGACTGGCCCACCGGCACGCTGTACCTCGACATGGAACGGCCCGCCGACCGCCGCCGGCTCGACGATGCCGACGCTTACCTTCGCCAGCAGCGAGGAAAACTCGTCATCATCGACGAGATTCATCGCGTGCCCGGTCTATTCGAAATCCTGCGCGGCATCATTGACGACCGCCGGGCCGCCGGCGAACGGAGCGGGCATTTTCTGCTGCTCGGATCGGCCGGTATCGAACTCATGCGGCAGGCATCAGAGTCGCTGGCTGGGCGCATTACCGTCCTGGAAATCCAACCACTGGACGTGACCGAAGCGGCAACTGCCGCCGTCGCTACCGACGTGTGCTGGTTGCGCGGAGGATTCCCGGACAGTCTGCTGGCGGCCAGCGATGCGGACAGTCTGGACTGGCGGCGCGATTTTATTCGCTCCTACCTCGAACGCGATGTTCCGATGTTCGCCCCCCGCCTGCCGGCCGAAACCGTGGGGCGATTATGGACCATGCTCGCCCATCAACAGAGCGGCCTGCTCAATCAGGCCAGGCTGGCCAGCAGTCTCGGGGTTTCGGCGCCCGCCGTGGGCCGCTATATCGATTTGCTGGTCGATCTCAAACTCGTGCGGCGTCTCCCGCCCTGGAGCGGCAATCTCGGCAAGCGCCTGACCAAAGCGCCCAAAGTCTACATCCGGGACAGCGGCGTGGTGCATGCATTGCTGGAACTGGAAACCCTGCATGACTTGGCTGGCCACCCGGTGGCTGGCCCCAGCTTCGAAGGGATGGTCATCGAAAACCTCATCGCCGCGGCCAGCGAGCGGCGAGCCGCGTATTTCTTCCGCACCCAGGATGGTGCCGAAATCGATCTGGTGTTTGCGATGGGCGGCGTGCCCGGGATCGCCATCGAAATCAAACGCGCCTCCGCACCCACCTTGGAAAAAGGCTTCACCATCGCCTGTGAAGACCTCGGCATCCGCCAACGCTACGTGGTTTATCCCGGCCGGGAACGGTTTCCGATCCGCCACGGAGCCGAGGCCATTTCCCTGCCAGAATTAATGGAACTGCTCAGGTGATTTCTGATAAGGCGATTTCCCAAAAAGATCCTGCCGGTAGGTCGGGCTTCAGCCTGACTTTTTAAGCCCATGATCTCCAAGCGTTAGGCTAAAGCCCAACCCACAGTCGGGTAGGGTCTCGATCAGAAATCACCCAAGTGCGCAGGATGCGATGACGCAGGAACCGCATCCATCGCGACCGATGCGGTTCGCCAGCTCACCGCATCCTACGACACCTGTGCTCCGGGGCGGTCTCGATCCTTGCCCCCCTTTTGAAGGGGGCAGGGGGGATCGTCATCAGGCAACCACCGAACCGATCCCCCCGGCCCCAAGCTGAACCCGCACGGAGCCAAGATGATACGCATCCCTGGTAAACTGCTCACAGGGGTGGAGCAGTTGAAAGAGTTGATCCGCCAGCAACGGAAGGAGTATCGCTCATGACCACGATCAGCTTCGACACGCTCGCTTACGTCAAGATGCTGCGAGAAGCCGGCGTCGAGGAAAAGCAGGCCGAGGCGCAAGCCGCGGCGCTGGCGGGCGTGCTGAAATCCAATGTCGCCGATCTTGCCACAAAGCAGGATGTAGATCGTCTTGAGTCCAAGCTCAACCTGATCGAAGAACGCAGCGAGGGACGATTCCGCCTGCTGCAATGGATGCTGGGTTTCAATCTGGCCATCAGTATCGCTCTACTGTGGATTCTGATCCGCACGGCAACACACTAAGGATTTGGCCAAGAACAATTTCCCTACCGAGTCTGAATCACGGATTAAACGGATGAACGGATGACACAGAACAATCCGTGGCATCCGTGGCATCCGTGGCATCCGTGGCAATCCGTGATTCAGACTCGGTATCCATCGCACGATCACCGCTGCGTTCGGATTAAAACCGATGGCCTGCGTCAGGCCGTTTAACCAACCCGATCACGAATCCCGCGATCGCCTCCACATCGTTCAGCGGCAGCGCCGGCAATCCGGGCCGGCCGTAACGCGCCGGATCGAGCACAGGATCGCTGGCGACGGCCACGATGGTTGGGTCCTGCGGGAAGCGCGGCGGCTTGTCGTCGCCCAGCGGCCGCCAGATTTCCAGCTTGGGGTAATCCTCCGTCTTCCAGCCCTCCACCAGCACCAGATCCACCGGTTGCAGGTAGCTCAGCAGATCGGCGAGCGACGGCTCCGGTTCGTCGCGCGATTCGTGCAGCAGCGCCCAGCGGCGGCCGGTGGCCAGGATCACCTCACGGGCGCCGGCCTCGCGGTGGCGCCAGGTGTCCTTGCCGGGCGTATCCAAATCCACGTCGTGATGCGCGTGCTTG
>JAGTSD010000059.1 GCA_018262135.1 Pseudomonadota bacterium
TTTTCGGCCAGCGACGCAGGAAGCCGCCGTGTCAATCCAGGCGCCAAGCCGGACAGCAACAGCTCCCGCGCCGGTGATCGCGCCAACCGCCCCGGTTTCCCGCCCGCCCGCGCCGCTGGTGGAGGCGCCGGTTGTCGTTCCGCAGGTCTCGGAATGGGGCATACTGGTCGAACAATTGGGATTGATGGGTATGGCCAGACAGGTGGCGCTGCATTGCGCGCTGGTAGCGCGAGAGGGCGACATGTTTCGCCTGGCGCTGGAATCCAGCCACGCGCAGATGCTCACCAAAGCTGTCGAGGATCGAATCAGGGCAGCGCTGGAGCAACAGCTCGGCCGGCCCATCCAGCTAAAATTCCAGATCGGCAACGTTACAGCGACGACGCCCGCCGACCAGCAAAAACAGCAGCAGGCCGAACGCCAGCAGACCGCCGACGAGCAGATCGCTCGGGATCCGCACGTGCGGGACATGCAGGAAAGATTCGACGCGCGGATCGCGGCTATCCATCCGCGGGACGATACCGAAGAATAGCCGTTCCATCGGCGACCACCGTATTGCAATGGGTAGGAGAGGAAACGATGAAAGGCGCTTTGGGCAATATCATGAAGCAGGCGCAGAAGATGCAGGAGAACCTGCAAAAGGCGCAGGAAGAAATCGCAGCGATGGAGATCACCGGGGAGTCCGGCGGCGGCCTGGTCAGCGTGGTCGTAACCGGGCGCTATGAAGTCCGGCGCATCCGGATTGACGACAGTCTGGTGGGCGACGACAAGGACATGCTGGAGGACCTGGTGGCGGCCGCGTTCAACGATGCCGTTCACAAGGTCGAGCGCACCGTGCAGGAGAAAATGGGCGGTCTCACCGCTGGCATGGGCCTGCCGCCAGGCGCGTTGGGTGGCCTGAAACTGCCGTTCTAACGGGTTGCCGTGGCTGCCTCGCCCCTGCTGAACCGGCTGATGGCGGCGCTGCGCTGCCTGCCGGGGGTGGGGCCAAAATCCGCCCAGCGGATGGCGTTGCACCTGTTGGAGCGGGATCGCGAAGGCGCGCAACGCCTGGTCGAGGCGTTACAGGCTGCGCTGGATGGCATCGGGCGCTGCCGGTTGTGCCGCGATTTGAGCGAAACCGAAGTTTGCGCCCTGTGCGCCAACCCGCGCCGCGATCGTTCCCTGCTCTGCGTGATCGAAACCCCGGCCGACGTGCTGGCGGTGGAACAGGCGACCGGCTTTCAGGGCGTTTATTTCGTGCTGATGGGCCATCTGTCGCCGCTGGACGGCATTGGCCCAGCGGAGCTGGGCCTGGAGGTGCTGGAAGCGCGGCTGGACGAGGGGGAGATCCGCGAGATCATCCTTGCCACCAACCCCACCGTGGAAGGCGAGGCGACGGCCTACTACATCGCCGAACTGGCCCGCGAGCGCGGCATCCGCGCCACCCGCATCGCCCACGGCGTGCCACTGGGCGGGGAACTGGAATCCGTGGACGGCGGCACCCTGGCGCACGCCTTCGCCGGCCGCCGGGATTTGTGAGATTCACCGGAGCAACGTCATGACCGACTGTATTTTTTGCAAGATCGCCGCCGGCGAGATTCCTGCCGCCAAGCTCTACGACGATGGCGAGGTAGTGATCTTCCGGGACATCAACCCCGAAGCGCCGGTGCATTTGCTGATCATCCCCCGGCGGCACATTCCCACCCTCAACGATCTGACCGAAGCTGACGCGGTACTGATCGGCCGGCTGTATCTGGCCAGCAAGCAGGTGGCAGCGGAACTGGGCGTGGCGGAGAGTGGCTACCGGACGGTGATGAACTGCAACCGCGACGCTGGCCAGATCGTGTTCCACGTCCATATGCACCTGCTGGCCGGGCGGGAACTGAGCTGGCCGCCGGGCTAAGGAGGGGCGCCCCTGCCAGCCTTCTGAAGCGCGCAGTTGCGGATATTCGTCCCGAAGCGCCTGCAAGTCGCTGAAGCCTACCAGCGGAAGCGGGCGTCGAACGATGCCGGTTCTCGCTCGCTGTTCGCTGATTCCCCGATTTGCGTTCCGGAATGCTACCGTCCCATGTCTACACCCCCCGTTTCCCCCGTCGAATTCGCCCCGCTGCGCCTGCGCAAGGAGGAAGACCGCCGCCTGCGCGCCGGCCATCTGTGGATCTACAGCAACGAAGTGGATGTCGCGGCCACGCCGCTGCGCGATTTCCAGCCCGGCCAGCCGGTGACGATTCAGGCCAGCAACGGCAAATTTCTCGGCTCCGGCTACATCAACCCCAACGTACTGCTGTGCGCCCGCCTGGTCAGCCGCGATCCCGACCACCCACTCGGCCCCTCGCTGCTGGTGCATCGCTTGAACGTGGCGCTGAGCCTGCGCGAGCGGTTGTACAACCGGCCATTCTATCGGCTGGTCTACGGTGAGGGCGACGGCTTGCCGGGACTGATCGTGGATCGCTACGGCGACCTGTGCGTGGCCCAGCTCACCACTGCTGGCATGGACCGGTTGAAGGACGACATTCTCGCCGCCCTGCAAAAAGTGCTGAAACCGGCGGCGGTGCTGTGGCGTAACGACGGCTCGATGCGGGAGCTGGAAGGGCTGGATCGCTACGTCGCCGACGCGGCTGGCGTGGTCCCCGAAACCGTGGAGATCGAGGAAGATGGGTTGCGCTTCCAGGTCGCGCCGCACACCGGGCAGAAAACCGGCTGGTTTTACGACCAGCGCGACAATCGCGCCCGATTGGACCGCTACGTTCAAGGTCGACGCGTGTTGGATATGTTTAGCTATACCGGCGCTTGGGGCGTCCGGGCGATGGCGCGCGGCGCGCGCGAGGTGCTCTGCGTGGATTCGTCTACGGCAGCCCTGGAACAGGTGACGGTCAACGCGAGGTTGAACGGAGTCGCTGACGGGGTTCGGATTCAACAGGGCGACGCCTTCGAGGTATTGAAGTCCTTGCGCGAGGCCCGCGAGCGCTTCGACGTGGTGATCGTGGACCCGCCGGCGTTCATCAAGCGCCGCAAGGATTTCAAGGAGGGTGCGCTCGCTTATCGGCGGCTCAACGAAATGGCGATGCAGGTGCTGGAGCGCGACGGGCTGCTGGTTTCCTGCTCCTGTTCGCAACTGTTGCCACGCGAGACCTTGACGCAGACCCTGCTGCAAGGGGCGCGGCATCTCGACCGCAATCTGGTGGTCCTGGAACAGGGTCGGCAGGGGCCGGATCATCCCGTGCATCCCGCCATTCCTGAAACTGACTATCTCAAGGTCATCCTTGCTCGGGTGTTGCCGGTTTAAAAGCGCCCGTTCACCGGTGAGTCTTATTCCCTCATCAAGGGGAGAGAATAACTGATCATTGTTTTGTTTTTGAAAGCTGCGATGATCGAGGTTGCTGGAGATAACAATGACACAACTGACCCTTATTGATGCGGCATTCCTGCAAATTGAAACTCCAGAAACCCCAATGCATGTCGGTGGGCTGCATGTCTATCAGTTACCCGAAGGAGCCGAATCCAGCTTTGTCATCGAATTATTCAGAAGATTTGTCAGCGGACAGGAGTTCGCCCCGCCCTTTAACCAGAAATTGCAGTATCCTTTCCTGAAACTGGGGATGCCGACTTTAGTGGAGGACCGGGATTTTGACTTGAATTATCATATTCGCTACTATCAGTTGCCACAACCAGGAAGCATGAATCAGTTATTAACACTGGTTTCTGGTCTGCATGAGAGTCTGCTGAATCAAGCCCGGCCGCTGTGGGAATGTCATCTGATGGATGGACTGGAAGGTCAACGCTTTGCCGTCTATTTCAAGATGCACCACTGTATTCTGGATGGCGTCGGTGGCATGAGAATTCTGGAGAAATGCCTGAGTAAATCACCTACTGTTCATGATTTAATTCTCCCTTGGGAATTGATCGAGCACAAAAAGAAAAAAACCCGGTCGAAACCGGCTTTGCCCGCTCGACTCTACCGGATGATCGGTTTTGCAACCAGTCAAGTTAAAGTCGCTTATGAACTCACGGGCGCTCTTTGGCATACAGGCCTCCAATCCCTCAAAAGCGGGGATACAACCCTTCCCCTGCCATTTCTAAGTCCAAAGACGGCAATCAACCAGGAAGTCACCACGAATCGCTGTTTTTCGGTAAAAACCTTTTCCCTGGAGTCCGTTAAGCTGCTTGCAAAAGCGGCCCAGGCGACCGTCAATGATATCGTCATCGGCCTCTGTGCCGGAGCCTTGCATCGCTATTTAAAAAAAATTAATAAGTTGCCCGATAAGCCGTTGGTGGCTCTCGTGCCCGTCTCCATCCGGCCCAAGGATAGCGACGCCCATGGCAATCAAGTCAGCGCTATCCTTTGCAACCTGGGGACGCATGTTGAAGATCCTGTTCAACGGCTTCAAATCATTAAGGATTCATCTACTGAAGGGAAGGCTATTCAAAATAATCTATCATCGCAAGCCGCGCAAAACTATGCGATGATTGGTGGTGTTCCCATATTTCTTGTGCAGTTGCTTCGCCTGTCTACCTACCTGAATCCTGCGTTTAATCTAGTGATTTCCAATGTTCCCGGCCCCCGCTCTCCTCTGTATATGCAAGGCGCCCATCTGCTGAATATTTATCCGGTATCCGCTCTTTATAAACAGCAAAACCTGAATATTACGGTCACCAGTTACGAAGATTCGCTGGATTTTGGATTAATCGCCTGTCAGGACTTTTTAAGTGAAGTAGATCAGCTTACCGAGTACCTGGAAGATGCGTTAGACGAGCTGAACGCAGTGTTTGGTGTCACCAAGACCATTTGACGAGAAAGCATCGTCGGTGGGCGATCCGCCGCTTCCAAGACCTTCACGGAGTTCTCCATGCTGATTCACCCCGATTTCGACCCAGTGGCGTTCAGCCTGGGACCGCTGCACGTGCGCTGGTATGGCTTTATGTATCTGTTGGGCTTTCTGGCCGGTTGGGCGCTGGGCCGTTACCGTGCCAGGCAACCCCACTCCGGCTGGACCAGTGCGCAGGTGGATGATCTGGTGTTCTACATCGCCCTCGGTGTCATCCTCGGGGGCCGGATCGGGTACATCCTGTTTTATGGATTCGGCAGTTTCCTGCGCGATCCGCTGGCGCTGTTCCGTGTTTGGGAAGGTGGCATGTCGTTTCACGGCGGGTTTCTCGGCGTGCTGCTGGCGATGGTGTTGTTCGCCCGCAAGTATCACAAAGGATTCTGGCCGGCTGTTGATTTCATCGCCCCACTGATTCCACCGGGGCTTTGTTTCGGGCGGATCGGCAATTTCATCAACGGCGAACTATGGGGCCGGGTCACCGATGCGCCATGGGGGATGGTATTCCGCCAGACCGGTGATGGTCTGCCCCGTCATCCCTCGCAGTTGTACCAGGCGGCGCTGGAGGGCGTGGCGCTGTTTCTGATCGTCTGGCTGTTTTCGGCCAAACCGCGCCCGACCATGGCGGTGTCGGGCGTGTTCGCGCTGTGCTACGGCGCGTTCCGGTTTCTGGTGGAGTTCGTCCGCCAGCCGGATGCACAACTGGGTTATCTGGCCTTTGGCTGGTTGACCATGGGGCAACTGCTGTCGCTGCCGCTGATTGTGGTGGGGATCATCCTGCTGGCGCTGGCCTATCGGCGGAAGGTGGCTTGAACGGGGTAGGGCGAGCGCATGAAGTCGGAGCGCGATCAGCCCGCCTTGACGCGCTCGTAGCCGGCCAGCGCCTCGGCGCGACTGGCGGCGAAATCCACCACGGGCGCGGGATAATTTCCCTGGGTTGAATGCGTCCAAGGTTGATGGATAGCCGAAGCCGGCAGCTTTGCCAGTTCCGGAATCCAGCGGTGGACATAGGCGCCGTCCGGATCGAACTGCTCGCCTTGGCGGATCGGGTTGAAGATGCGGAAATAGGGCGCGGCGTCGGTGCCGCAACCTGCGGTCCATTGCCAGCCGAGGGTGTTGCTGGCCAGATCGGCGTCCACCAGCGTGTCCCAGAACCAGCGGGCGCCTTCCTGCCACGGAATGCGGCAGTTCTTGATCAGAAACGAGGCGACCAGCATCCGCACCCGGTTGTGCATCCAGCCGGTGCGCCACAGTTGCCGCATTCCGGCGTCCACCATGGGGTAGCCGGTTTGCCCGCGCTGCCAGGCGCGCAGCAAATCGGCGTACTCGTCGCGCCACGGGTAGGCGGCGAAGCGTTCCTGCAAGGGCTGCTCCGGGGTATGCGGCCAGTGATAAAGCACGTAATGGGCGAACTCGCGCCAGCCGATTTCCCGCAGGAAGGTTTCCGCGCCCTTGTCGCCCAGCGGATCGCCGTCGGTGGCCTCGGTGGCCGCCGCCCAGATTTGCCGGGGACCGAGTTCGCCGAAATGCAGATGGGGCGACAGCCGCGATACGCCGTCCCGTCCCGGCCAGTCGCGCCATTTCGCATAGCCGGTTAGCGCCGACTCGCAGAACCAGTCCAGTTGCGCCAGCGCGCTGCTTTCGCCCGGTTGCCAGGCAGCGGTCAGCCCATCATCCCAGTGAATGCGGGGCAACAGTTCCAATGCGGTCAACGGTAGCGAGTACGGCCAGCGGTCGGGAGCAGGCAAGGGCGGAATTGGCAGCGGCACGGCAGGGGGCAGTTTCTGAAGGCAGGCTTTCCAGAACGGCGTGAAGACCTGATAAGGTGTTTCATCCGCTTTCAACAGGGTCCATGGTTCAATCAGCAGCGCCGCCTGATGGCTTTCGGCGATGAGGCCGTCGGCGCGCAGCGCGGCTTTTACGGCGCGGTCACGATTGAGAGTCGCTGGCTCGTACAACCGGTTCCAGTACACCCCCGTGGCGCCGGTTTCACGGATCAGATCGCGCAACGTCACCAGACTACTGTCGCCCGCGCGGATGATTAGCCGCGAACCACGCTGTTGTAATGCGCTGTCCAGCGCCGCCAGGCTGTGATGCACCCACCAGCGCGAGGCTGCGCCGGGTTGCCAGGGTATTTCCTCTTTCGGGGTATGGAGATACACCGGAATTACACGCTGGTGTTCGGATGCGGCGCGATGCAGGGCGGGGTTGTCGGCGAGCCGCAGATCGCGGCGGAACCAGACGATGGCGGTGGTCATAACGGTTTTTCCTCAAGGCGAGCGGTCAAAGGTTTGGTTTCCGATACTGGCAGGTGATCGGGGCGGCCAGCGCGGTTCGCAACCAAACCGTTCCAGGACAGTCTTCTATACTGCTTTTTCTATACTCCTTCGATCAAAATCCCACCACCACTTCGACCCCGAGGATTGCGTTCATGTATCTATGTACTTGCAAGTCGGTTTCCGATCAACAAATCCGGCAGGCGGTCGAACAGGGCGCCCGCGGTTTCGGCGATCTGAGCGTCCGTTTCGGCGTGGGCATCGAATGCGGCAAGTGCGTTGACGGCATCAACGCCTTGCTCCAGGAATGTTTGAACGCCGTTGCTCCGCCGGTGCCAGTTCCAGCGGAGGCCACCCCGGCCCCGATCCCCGCAACCGCCACGCCCGCAACTACCCTGAAAGAAGTTGCACCGGCACGCGCCTGGTTTGCCATCGATCTGTGATGTTGTGAGAGAACTTTCCGTTCGCGAGCCCCGGCGATCAGCCATCCGTCCGATCTGGCCTGTTGGCCGATGTGTGAACTGCCGCGCCTGACGGTTTCGTGCTACGATTTCCACCTGCTTGCGCCGTAGCCAAGGCCGCCATGCCATGCCCGGGTCGCTGCCGCGTCCGAGCACTCAAAACGCAGAACTCAGGGGAGTTGCCGATGCTGATTTACAACCTCTTTCCCTTATTGGCCGGCCCATTTGGGAATTGGGAACCCCACTTCAAACGGGCAGCCGATATGGGCTTTGACTGGATTTTTGTCAATCCGGTCCAGAAACCCGGCTATTCGGGCAGCCTGTATTCCATCCTGGACTATTTTCAGTTAAACCCATTGCTGGCCGATCCGAAGTCCAAACTTTCTCCCGAACAACAGATCAAGGCGGCGCTCGCCACGGCCGAGCAACTCGGTCTCAAGGTCATGGTGGACCTGGTGATTAACCATTGCGCCTTTGATTCCGAACTGACGCGTCAGCATCCGGAATGGTTTGTCCAGGAAAATGGTAACGTCGCCCATCCGTTCTGCATGGAAAACGGCCACAAGGTCGTCTGGGGCGACCTGGCGCTGTTCAATCACCCGCACACCTCCGATCCCGAAGGTCTTTACCGTTATTGCTACAAAATCGTCGAATATCTGCTGGAACTGGGGTTCAAGGGCTTTCGATGTGACGCAGCCTATCAGATTCCTAGCCACGTTTGGGGTCGGCTGATCCGTGACATCCGGCAAAAATACCCCGGCACAGCGTTTCTGGCCGAAACCTTGGG
>JAGTSD010000060.1 GCA_018262135.1 Pseudomonadota bacterium
GCAGAAAATGGTGGTGGTCAAGCGCACCGGCAGCAACGTCGCCTGGACCGAAGGCCGCGACCTGTGGTACCACGACCTGATGGCCAAAGCCTCCAGCGACTGCCCACCAGAGCCGATGGACGCCGAGGATCCGCTGTTCATCCTGTACACCTCCGGCTCCACTGGCAAGCCCAAGGGCGTGCTGCACACCACCGGCGGCTATCTGCTGCACACGGCGATCACCCACAAGTACATCTTCGACTATCACGACGGCGACATTTACTGGTGCACCGCCGACGTGGGCTGGGTCACCGGCCATTCCTACATCGTCTACGGTCCGCTCGCCAACGGCGCGACCTCGGTCATGTTCGAAGGCATCCCGACCTATCCGGACGCCGGCCGGTTCTGGCAGGTGGTGGACAAGCACCAGGTCAACATTTTCTACACGGCCCCGACCGCCATCCGCTCGCTGATGCGCGAGGGCGAAGCGCCAGTCAAGGCCACTTCCCGCAAGAGCCTGCGGCTGCTGGGCTCGGTGGGCGAGCCGATCAATCCCGAGGCCTGGGAGTGGTACTACCACAACGTCGGCGACGCGCGCTGCCCGATCGTGGATACTTGGTGGCAGACCGAAACCGGCGGCATCCTGATCACCCCGCTGCCCGGCGCCATCGCCCTGAAGCCCGGTTCCGCCACCCGGCCGTTCTTCGGCGTGACGCCAGCCCTGGTGGATGCCGAAGGCCAGTTCCTGGAAGGCGCGACCGATGGCAACCTGGTCATCACCCGGCCTTGGCCCGGCATGATGCGGACCGTGTACGGCGATCACCAGCGGTTCATTGACACCTACTTCGCCATGTACAAGGGCCTGTACTTCACCGGCGACGGCGCGCGCCGCGACGCAGACGGCTACTACTGGATCACCGGGCGGGTGGACGACGTGATCAACGTCTCCGGCCACCGCATGGGCACCGCCGAGGTCGAGTCGGCCCTGGTGCTGCATCCGGCGGTCGCCGAGGCGGCGGTGGTCGGCTTCCCGCACGACATCAAGGGTCAGGGCATCTACGCCTATGTGACTCTGAAGGTCGGCGTCGAACCGACCGAGGAACTGCGCAAGGAACTGATCGCCCACGTCCGCAAGGAAATCGGCCCGATCGCCAGCCCGGACGCGCTGCAATGGGCGCCCGGCCTGCCCAAGACCCGCTCCGGCAAGATCATGCGCCGCATCCTGCGCAAGATTGCCGCGAACGAACTGGACGCGCTGGGCGATACCTCGACCCTGGCCGATCCGAACGTGGTCACCGATCTGGTCGACAACCGCGCGGTCAAGTAACCGTTCGTTCTTAACAACAACGACCGAGCCTTAACCCTGAACCCGGCGCCTTTCCGAGGCAGCCGGGTTTTTTCATGGCCCCACATCGGGCCAGCGCACGCCGGTCTCGGCGATCCAGGCGCTCACCAACCGCGCCGGGGTAACATCGAAATACACGTTGCGCACCGTGACCCCAGGCCAGTCCGGTACGCCCAGTTCCGCCGGCGCCATCTCTTCCAGTTCCGGTGGCGGATCGTCTGGCGCCCGCCACTTGAAGCTCTCGCAGCAGACGTAGAACGGCACGCCCCGGTCGCGCGCCGCCAGGGCCAGCGGATAGGTTCCCGCCTTGTTAACGACCGCGCCATCGGCCAGCACGCTGTCGGCCCCGACCAGCACGGCATCGGCCCGGGCAACGAACAGCCCCATCTGGGCGTCGGTGATGTACGTGGTCGGTACCTTCCAGGCCGAGAGCCGCTCGGCCAGTTGGCGTCCTTCCGCCAGTGGCCGCGACTCGGTGACGATCATCCGCAAACCCGAGTCCTGGAGTAGCCGGCATGTCTCCACCACCGTCGAACTCAGGCTGTGGGTCAGCACCGTCGGTTCCGGACCGAGCAGTTTGGCGGCATGGGCGGCGCAATCGGCGACTGCCCGGCGCGAGGCGGCGATCAACAGTTCTGCTTGTTCGGCGGCCAGGTGGCGGGCAGCGGTCAGATTCAGGTCTGCCGGGATCGGCAAGCCTTCCCGCCATCGTCGCAGCAGATTTTGAATCGGTGCCATGCTGGGCCGGGCTGCCTCCAATTGAGCAGCCAGAGCCAGCAGGTACTCCCGCAGTTCCACGCCATCTGCCGCGGGGAGAGTCTGCGCCGCCTCCGCCAGCAGTTCCAGAGCGCGCCGAGCCAGTTCGCTGGCCCCGCGCGTGCGATCATTGCGAATTTCCGCAATCCAAAGGTTGAATTGTGCGAGGCTCATTGTCCAAAATTCATCTAAGGATAATTAGAACAGGGATGATCGAAATCAAGCCGCCATACCCCACCGGCGACTCGCCCCCCAATTCAGCAGGAGACCGGCCATGAGCGATGTTGATCCCATTATCGGCAATTGGTATCGCAACCAGGAAACCGGCAATGATTTTGAAGTCGTCGCGCTGGATGAGGATGCCCAGACCATCGAAATCCAGTACTTCGATGGTGAAGTGGAAGAACTGGATCTGGATGCCTGGTACGAGTTGGCGATTGAGTCCATCGAGGAGCCGGAAGACTGGTCCGGCCCCTTCGACCAAATGGAGTCGGACGATTTGGGCTATGAAGAAGAGGGCGAGGAGGGGAGCAGGGACGAGGAAGAACTCAGCGACGAGGATGATTTGCTCGCCGACCGCGACGAAGATTGAACTTTGATCCTGCGCGGGCCGGCGTCCAGGTCATCTGCTGTACTGCCCCCTGCCCGCCCATTTCCGCGCAAGAGGAAATGGGCCAAAGTCCAGCTAGGACGGCTGTAGCTCCCGGCCCCAGCCGCCCTCGAACGCCAGGCTGGCCAGCGGCTTGCGTTCCCGTGGCGCCCGTTCCCTGTCGCGCAGCGGGTCCGGCAAGGCATCTACCGCCCCCGGATGGCCGACTGCGATCATCGCCATGCAGGCATGATCGGCGGGGATATTGAAACGGGCTCTGGCCTGTTCCGGATCGAAGCCGCCCATCTGGTGCGCGACCAGACCCAGCGCGGTGGCTTGCAGACAGAGATTTTCGCTGGCCGCGCCGGTATCGTACTGTGCCCAGCGATTCGGCTGGCTATTGTGGCCGAAGTTCGGCGCCGCCATCGCCAGCAACAGCACCGGCGCGTTTTTGACCCAGACCTGATTGCCTTCGGCCAGGCATTCAAACGCCTGCTGCCAGCCGGCGGGATCGCGAAAGCGGTCCCAGACCAGAAAGCGCCACGGCTGATCGCCGAAGCAGGACGGTGCCCAGCGGGCCGCCTCCAGCAACGCCCGCAGATGTTCGCGGCTGACTGGCTGATCCGGGTCCAGGGCGCGCGGACTCCAGCGGCGGGCGATGAGTTCGGCAATGGGCGGTTGGGTGACGGCGGGTTTTTCGAGCATGAGGTTCTCCTGGTGGGTGTTTGGCAATTTTGTAGACTACGCCGGGCCGAAAAAAGCGACAATGACTGAAATTTCTCCGTCATTTTGAGCCAGGAATCTCTCATGTCCCACCAGCAAGAACTGAACGACTATCTCACCCGCCATGTCCCGCTGTTCCGGGCCATGCAGGCGCGCGTGGAATACGCCGACGCGAACCGACTGGCGCTGACCGCGCCGCTGGAACCCAACCTCAACGACAAGGGCACTGCGTTTGGCGGGGCGATGGCCGCCATCGCCGCCCTGACCGGCTGGGCCATCACGACGATCACCCTGCGCGATCATGGCGAAACCGCCGAGATTGTGATCATTGACAGCACTCTGAAGTTTCTGCGCCCGGTGCGGGAAACCATCGTGGCCGAATGTGTCCTGCCGGACGCGGCGACAGTCGAAACGTTCATCGAACGCTACCGCCAGCGTGGCAAGGCGCGCTGGACCGTGGACGTCGTCGTTCGCGCCGACGGCGAGCCGGCCATGACCTTCAAGGGGCATTATGGCGTGTTCCGGCCGGAATCCACCTAACGGGGCCGCCCGAAATCGAGCGGATTTCCAGGAAGGACGCGCGCTAAAATAGCCGCCGAGGCACACGATTACGCACGGGGAGGCTTGCCGTAATGACTCTCGATCTGCCTGGCTTTGTGACGACTTTTTTTGCTGCGATGGCGGCGCTGTTCGTGTTTGCCGTCGGCATCGGCGTCCTGCTGATCATCATTCTCTACCTGATCGACATCACCCAGACCCAGCACGCCATTCGCCGCAACTTCCCGGTCATCGGGCGGTTGCGCTACCGGATGGAGCATCTGGGCGTGTTCTTCCGCCAGTATTTCTACGCCATGGACCGGGAGGAGATGCCGTTCAACCGGGCGCAACGGGCCTGGGTCTACCGGGCGGCGAAGAACCTGGATACCACCCAGCCGTTCGGTTCCACCCGCGACCTGCGTCCGTCGGGTACGCTTCTGTTCGCCAACGCCACGTTTCCGGCGCTCGACGCCGAGGCGGTCGCAGCCAAGCCGCTGGTCATCGGACCGGACTGCGCCCAGCCGTATCCGGCGCCCAGTTTCTTCAACATCTCCGCCATGAGTTACGGCGCGATTTCAAAACCTGCCGTGCTGGCCCTGTCGAACGGGGCGCGGCTGGCCAGGTGCTGGATGAACACCGGCGAGGGCGGCTTGTCGCCCTATCACCTGGAAGGCGGCGCGGATCTGATTTTTCAAATCGGCACGGCCAAGTACGGCGTATGCGATGCGCAGGGCGGCCTGGATGAGGCCAAACTGCGAGCGGTGGCCGCGCATCCTCAAGTCAGGATGTTCGAGGTCAAGCTCAGTCAGGGTGCCAAGCCGGGCAAGGGTGGCATCCTGCCGGCGGCCAAGGTGACCCCGGAGATCGCGGCGATTCGCGGCATCCCGGTCGGTCAGGATTCCCGCAGCCCCAACCGCCATCCTGAAATCGCCGATGTGGGGGGGTTGCTGGATTTCATCGCGCGGGTTCGCACGATTACCGGCAAGCCCACCGGCTTCAAACTGGTGGTCGGCGATCCAGGCTGGTTCGACGAGCTGTGCCGGGAAATCAATCGCCGGGGACTGGCCAGCGCGCCCGATTTCATCACGGTGGACAGCGCCGACGGCGGCACCGGCGCGGCTCCGATGAGCCTGCTGGACTATGTGGGGCTGCCGATCCAGGAAAGCCTGCCGCGGGTGGTGGACGCGCTGAGCGAGCACGGTTTGCGCGAGCGCATCCGGGTGATCGCCTCCGGCAAGCTGGTCAACCCTGGCGAAGTCGCCTGGGCGCTGTGCGTGGGGGCCGACTTCGTCAATTCGGCGCGGGGCTTCCTGTTCGCGCTCGGCTGCATCCAGTCCATGCAGTGCGACAAGAATACCTGCCCGGCTGGGATCACGACCCACGATCCTCACCTGCAACGGGGGTTGGACACGGCGGACAAGGCCGAGCGGGTGCGGCATTACGTGGAGAACATGCGCCATGAGGTCGAAATCATCGCCCACGCCTGCGGCGCGGCGGAGCCTCGGCAACTGCGGCGCGAACACTGCCGGATCGTGGTCGGGCCGGGCCGCTCGCTGCCGCTGAACGAACTCTATCACCGGGATGCAGCCCCGGCGCGTGGTTTGGAAACCGCCTAGCGCGCTGACCGGTTTGGGGACTCAAGCGGCCAACTGGTTGGGGTCGGGCGCCTGCTTCACTACCCGCCTGTTGGCCAGCTTCAGCGCCTCGTCGCAGTCCCCATCACTGGCCAGGATAAAGTAGGCCGCTTGCAACTCATGGCGCAGCCGCAGCAAGGACTGCCACAGGCCCCGTTCCAGTTCGTGTACGGTGAGGGTCTGTGCCCGCGGTTGGCGGCGCTGTCCGGCTTTAGCTACTGGCCCCGCCTGATCGTCACCGACGCCGACCGCCACGACGACCTGTGTCCGCCCGAATGTTGCGAAGATCGTTCCCGGAAACTGTACCCGGCCGATCTCACGACCTCCGAACGCCTGGATCAGGAAAAGCTGGCCCAGGGGGAAGAACTCAAACTGCCGACCCATCCGCAACGCTGGCCACAACTGGCGCGGCGACTGAGTTTCGTGTTTCTGTCCCAACAGGGTTTGCTGCGTGCGGCGGGCGGTGCGGATGAGGTCGTCAACAGCGAACGTTGCGCGCTTCTCGGCAGCGCCTACAAGCGTCTCGCAGCTTTACTCAGTGATTGGTCGCCCAACGCTGGAACCGAAGATCAGCAAAAAGGCTTCAAACAGGCGCTCGAACAGGCTGCGCGCTGGTATGAGAAGGGCGAAGGTCATCCGAACCAATCGGGGTTCAGTCCGTATTGCGCGCAGAACCGGCTGGCATTACAGGCCGTCCTGGGCAGTACAGGGCTAGAAGAGGCGGCACTGGCGTTGCAAGCCGGCGAGATTGCCCGGCAGCGTTACGCCCACTCGCGCGACTACTTCGATCTGATCATGGCGGCCGACGGGGTGCTGATCGCCCGGCTCATGGATGGCAGCTTGCTGGCTCGTCCCGACGATGCGGAGCGCGAGATTCTGGGCTGCTACCGCGACATCCGCGAGCGATTGCCGGAAACGGAAAGGAAGCTGGATTCGGCTTTAACTCAAATCAGATTGCTGGCGACGTTCGTCAAGAAACGGGCGGCGGCCGAAGCTGGGGCGGAAGAGCCGGCAAAACTTGCCGAACGGCTACGACGTATCGCCGACCTGCTGGAAGGCAAATTGGAGGCGCCAGACCGGAAGCAGCCAATTAGTCCCGCTTCCTCATCGCCAAGCTCGACAACTGCGGAGTCCGCGGAGGCCAGTCCGGCCATTGACGCCGATGTTTCGTCAGGTGGTTCGACCGCCGTCGAAGAGAGTTCTGGCGAACGTCCGACCGGATCGTCGGCGAAAGCCCGAAGGAAACGGCCGGAATAAGGGGGGTTTCCATCAGAAGCAGAGCTTGTTCATGCGTAACAACATGATTGCGCTCAAAAACACTGGCTCAGCATACGGAGTTAATCAAGATGAACAAATTGATCCTGGCAGTTCCTTTCATTCTGAGCGGCCTGGTGGGTTGCACTACATTCGGGCCTTTTGGTGACCGCTCGGGTTATCTTTCCGATCAGGCTGTGCTGCAAAGAGCCTCGGCGGGGCCGCTGGAACCCACCCGCGCCCAGATCATCACCGATAACGACGAGGCGTTTCGGAGCAAGCTCCAAATGATCGAAGGCGCCCGGCAGTCCATCGATCTGATGTATTACATCTACGATGACGATTACAGTTCCTCGGTACTCACCCAGGCGCTGATCGATGCGGCCCGCCGGGGGGTGCAGGTTCGACTGCTGGTGGACTATTCCACCAACTACCGGCGCCTCGACTGGTTTTCGATGATGGAACTCCAGGGCAATGCCGGCCAGGGCAGCCTGCGCGTGCGGTTCTACAACCGCCCCACCAGGAACATCGTGCAGGATGCGGTTTACCTGACCATGGGTTGCGGCAAGGACTCGCCGACCGCGCGTCGGCCTGGCCAATGTTCCGCCGAGAAATTCGCCGCCATTGACCGCCTGTTCGCCGAGGAACGGATCGATGGCCAACCGGTCGGCGCGCGCAACATTTCCAACCTCAACATCGGCAATTCCGGCCTTTTCCTGTCCGGTCTGTACGCTAAACGCCCCGATGTCATCGCTCTGGCGGTCCAGCAGGGCCAGGACATCGAGGTGGAAAAAATCAGCCCGCAACAGCCGGTCGAAACCTCTCCCGAAGAACGGCAAAAACTCAAGAAACTGGCCGGGGTTTATTGGGATTCCAAGACTGCTCCTGCTTTCCAGCGCCTGGTGGCCAAAGCCCAACTGTATTTCGCCCTGTCCGTGTACGGCGAAAAGCTCGGCCCGATCTGGGACACTTTTACCGGCCTGCTGCCCACCGAAAAACCGCTGACCGAGGCGGCCCGGCAGGATTGGAACCATCTCACCGACTTCCTGCACCACAAACTGCTGCTGGTGGATGGCAACCGCTTGCAGGCCGGCGGGCGCAACGTGGAGGATTCCTACCACATGCGTCCCAATCCGCTGGCTAAAAAATACCTGTTCATGGACACGGACACGGACATTTACCTGGAGTTAAAGGACGGTGGCAATGAGGTCGCCCAGGCTTTCGACGCGCTCTGGAACTTCGACACGATGGTGGCGACGCTCGCCGAAGTCCGCCAGCACGCGCCCAACGATTTTGTCACCAACCTGGACGTTTACCGCGATGCCACGCAGCGGTGCCGTTCCGTAACTGCGCCAGCCCAGCGGGAAGCCTGCGTGGACCAGCAATTTAAACAGCGGTTCAAGGACCTGGCGCTGCGCCTGGCCGACAACACCAAGCAAATGGAACTGAACACGCAAACCTATCGCAGTGAATACGCGCGCAAGGCTGCCCGGTCGAAAGGCATACCG
>JAGTSD010000351.1 GCA_018262135.1 Pseudomonadota bacterium
CGTGGCGTTGGCGGCGATCAAGGTGTCCTCGCGCACGTAATTCTGGTCCACCCAGGCCAGGCGGTCCCGTTTCAGGGCCGGAATGTCCCGGCGGACCAGAGGCCCGGGGCCGGTGTTGCAGGCCTCGGCCAGAAGGACCGCGCACACGCTGGTGGCCAAGTCCTCGACGCGGGCGGTGCGCTCGGTGAGATGGGTGAACGCCTCGGTAAAGCGCGTCCGGGCCGCGATCTCCAGCAGGATTTCCGGCAGATCGACCCGCGGCAGCCGCGCGGCGACGGCCTCCCGCAGTTGAATCAACGACGGCGGTTCCTCCAACTTATCGAGCGGACTGACGATCAGGTCGGTCTGGTCGCCTTGGGTTTCGAACCGTACCGCCGGGTTCTCCGGCAGGCGCGCCGCCACGTGGCGATAGGTACGATCCAGCTCTTCCGACAGGGCGGCCAGGATGGGTTGCGGATCGGACGGGAGTCCCAGGGTGCGGCAGATGCTCGGACGGGCCGCTTCCCATTCCGCCCCAGCCAATAATCCGGCCCGCGGATCGGCGTAGCGCCAGCTGGGGGTGGCGAACACGTCGCGCCGGCGCAAGGCGGAGCGGAGTTCATCCAGCACGCAAAAGGTGTAGGCGCGCAGGTTCACCTGATCCTTCTCTCCGAGCGCATGGCGCTGCCAGGCTTTGGAGATGACCGCGCGGGGCGCGTCGTTCGCGGGCTTGGTGCGGTTGGCATTCACCCGCAGCCAGTCCAATGCGGCGACGACCGGTGCCCCGGCTGGACTGGCGCCGAACCGCAGGTGCGTCAGCAGGGCGGGCAGATACCGCCGGACACTCCGGTAGTGGTCGTCCAGTTCCCGGAAATAAACATCATGGGGCGGCCGAGTCAGCGCATGGACCTGACGCAACGCCTGTTCCAGCACCTCGGGTGGGGTCCGGGCCAATATTCGGGATCGCAGTTCGTGGTCTGGCACGGCCTCATCCAACAGCAAGGCGCAGGTTTCGGCCAAGGTCAGGGCGGCCTGATCCAGGTCTTTGAGGGTGCGCAGCCGGGCCTTCCGGTCGGCCCTCACGGCCTCGCTGAACAGGTCGCGCAGCAAGATTTCCAAAACCTCCAAGGCATCGTCCTGGGCGGTGGCTTCCAGGCTCTGCACGAAGGCCACCAGCGTGGCCAGGCGCCGCGCCGCGGGGAGCCTCTGGATCACGCTCACCTTGGCGGACGCCGCAAACCGGGCCAGCAAGGCCAAGCGGCTCGGGGGAATAGTGGTGATCGACCGCGTCAACCCAAGATCGCGGACGGATTGCAGGCGCTGCAGGGCACGTACCAGGGATGGCCCGCTGACCGTGACCGGCCCGGAGCGGAGCTGGTCGAGCGGGGAGGTTCGGCTTCCCGGCGGTACCTTCAACAACGGGTCGAGCTGGGCGTGCTGCTCGGCCGTAATGCCTTGCCCGAGGGTATGCCACAGGCGCTCCTCGACCCGGCGGCGGACCCGCGCGACGAAGCGTTCCAGGACACTGGCCCCCGGCAACAGCACCTGGTACGAGAGCAGCCAGTCGGTGGCGCGCTCGCACAGGACGCCGGGCCGTTCGGTACCCGTCCAGCATAGGCCATAGAGCCAGCGGGCCAAGCGGAAACCCGCTTCCCGATCGGTAAAGTCGCGGTAGCCGTAACGGGTGCGAATCTCCGCCGCATGATCCCAACGCTGCTCGCCGGCCCGGTAGGCTTCGAGGCCATTCAGATCAGCGATGTTCAGTTGCCGCGCCAGACTGCGCAGGACCGATTCCGGTACCGCCAGCGGGTCCTCCAGGAAGGTGCCCAGGAAGCGGACGGTGGTGAGCTGCAGGGCCAGTCCGAGGCGGTTGTGATTCCCGCGCCGGGGTGCAATGAGCGCCAAGTCAGCGTCATTCAAATGGAAAAATTGTGTCAGCTCCTCCGCGGTCGGAGGCCCGGCATAACCGCCGTAGTTCTGGCGCTGTGCGGCGGTCAAGAAACGAACCGGCATGGGGACTCCCCGTGCAAGCTGAGTTGCATAAATCGTAAGTTTTGCGACACCGGCGGTGAGGTCCAGAAACTGCTGGAAATAGAAGGGTTTTGCCGGCCCCGCGCGGGTTGCAAAAGTCAGTCGCGAAACTAAACTGTTTTGCGATGATATTGGCAACACAGCGGTTGACCATGCTCATCGGCTACGCCCGGGTGTCCACCGAGGACCAACATCTCACCCCGCAACAGGCCGCCCTGAAAGGGGCCGGCTGCGAACGCATTTACGAAGAGAAGCTTTCGGGCGCGCAGCGGGCGCGTCCGGAACTCAACCGCCTGCTGGACCAGCTCCGGGCCGGGGATGTGGTGGTGGTCTCCCGGCTCGACCGACTGGCCCGCTCGACGCGGGACCTCCTGGAAATCGCCGGGCAGCTCAAGGCGATCGAGGCCGGCCTTCGTTCTCTCCATGAGCCTTGGGCGGATACGACGTCGCCGGCGGGCCGCATGGTCCTGACTGTCTTTGCCGGGATCGCGGAATTTGAACGGGAGTTGATCCACGAACGGACTCGATCGGGGCGCGTGGCCGCCCGGGCTCGGGGAGTTCGCTTCGGGCGTCCTGCCAAGCTGACCGGCGATCAACTCACGCTCGCCGAGCGGCTGATCGGGGAAGGCCGTTCAATCCCGGCAGTGGCCAAGCTGCTGAAGGTCCACCGTGCCACGCTTTACCGGGCCTTGGCCGCCACGGCGTAATTCACCTTGAACAGCCGCATGAGGCTGTAGACCAGGGACGAATTGAAGAAGACCTGGATCAGAATGGGGATGGCGATGAGTCCTACCTGCAGCCAGCGCCCGATGATGTTATCGGCCTGGGAGGCGAAGATCAGGACCACGGTCAGCAGCAAGGTACCTATAGATCAAAAACAAGGACCGGCAACGAACCACATAAGAGAAATCGGGATTAGCGCTTACCGGTGCTTACCCCGGTTTTCTGTTCCATTGATCCCCAAACCCCCTGGCGGCGGATGCCGCGCAAGGTCGCCCGCACCAGGTCGTGCCGACACGGATCGGCCAGGCCCTGGCTGGTGTG
>JAGTSD010000352.1 GCA_018262135.1 Pseudomonadota bacterium
TGATGAAAAAAAACTCTGTACCGCTAGTATTAGTAATGTTCTGTTGAAAATTAAGGTTCATCGGACTAACTCGTAGAACATCGGTAAAATTAGTCATCATCAATATCTCCTTACTGGATGGATAAACAGTAGCTTCTAAACGAAAAAGCCAGACAGCCTTTTTGTGACTCTAACGCTGTCACGCTCGGCAGTCCGGCTATCCTCGAGATTCCAGATAGGATCCGTAACTTTCCGCCCCTACCTCACGGTGGGTTTGGCCTTGAACGTCGATGCATGATGGCTTAAATCCTGGTTACGTCCTCCTTCCGCGGTCGTCGAGGATCATGGTACCGAAGTCTTCAACGCAGTGGCTCCTCGACCAATGCAGGGTGGCGCGGAAGCGCCGGGGTGGTTCGACCGCTTCAATGATGCAAAATCTGGCTTAAAAACAGCCTGGTCCGCTCCGACTTCGGATGGGTGAAAAACTCCTCCGGCGGTTTCTCCTCGATGATCTCGCCGCCGTCCATGAAGATGACCCGATGAGCGACGGTTTTGGCGAAGCCCATTTCGTGGGTGACGCAAATCATGGTCATGCCATCTTCGGCCAACGCCACCATGGTGTCCAACACTTCCTTGATCATCTCCGGGTCCAGCGCTGAGGTCGGTTCATCGAACAGCATGATCTTGGGATTCATGCACAGACTGCGGGCGATGGCGACCCGCTGTTGCTGGCCGCCGGAGAGTTGACCCGGATACTTGCGCGCCTGCTCGGGAATCTTGACCCGTTCAAGATAGCGCATGGCGACCTCCTCCGCCTGCTTGCGCGGCAGCTTGCGCACCCAGATCGGCGCCAGCGCGCAGTTTTCCAGCACCGTCAGATGGGGGAACAGATTGAAGTGCTGGAACACCATGCCGACTTCGCGGCGGATGCGTTCGATCAGCTTCACGTCGTTGCTCAGTTCCTGGCCGTCCACCGCGATCCGCCCGCGCTGGTATTCCTCCAACCGGTTGATGCAGCGGATGGCGGTGGACTTGCCGGAGCCGGACGGGCCGCAGATGACGATGCGTTCGCTCTTGCGGACGGTCAGGTTGATGTTCTTGAGCGCATGGAAAGCGCCGTACCACTTGTGGACGCCTTCCATTTCGATCATGACCTGATCAGACAGCGGCGCAGGGGCGAGGGCGGGGGCGAGCGACGATTCGTTCATCAGACGGATTCCTAACGCCGGTGGCCGGTGTGCAGACGTTGTTCCAGACTCTGACTGTAGCGGGACATCCCGAAGCAGAACAGCCAGTAGACGGCGGCGGCGAACACGTAGCCCTCGGTGGAAAAACCCAGCCAGGCCGGGTTGGTGGTGGCGTTGTGGACGATGTTCATCAGGTCGAACAGGCCGATGATCAGCACCAGCGAAGTGTCCTTGAACAGGGCGATGAAGGTATTGACGATGCCGGGAATGACCAGTTTCAGGGCCTGCGGCAGCACGATCAGCGCCATGGTTTTCCAGTAGCCCAGCCCCAGCGCGGCGGCGGCCTCGAACTGCTCCTTGGGGATCGCCTGCAAGCCACCGCGCACCACCTCGGCCATATAAGCGCCCTGGAACAGGGTGACGCCGATCAGCGCCCGCAGCAGTTTGTCGAAGCTCACGCCGGCCGGCAGAAACAGCGGCAACATCACCGAGGACATGAACAGCACGGTGATCAGGGGTACGCCCCGCCAGAATTCGATAAAGGTCACGCACAGCGTCTGGATGGCTGGCAGTTGCGAGCGTCGGCCCAGCGCCAGCAGCACCCCCAGCGGCAAGGCGGCGGTCATGCCGACGCCTGCGATCACCAGAGTGAGCAGCAACCCGCCCCAGCGGCTGGTCTCCACCTCCGGCAGACCGAGTATCCCCCCCTTGAACAGCACGAAGGCGATGACGGGATAGACCGCCAGCAAACCCAGTCCTAGCCGGACCTTGAGCTTGCCGGGCACGGCGCGAACGAATAGCGGCGCGGCGCCGAGGATCAGCATAACTAGAGCGGCTTTCACCCGCCAGCGCTGGTCGTCCGGGTAGAAGCCGTACATGAATTGCTCGAAATGGACCCGGATGAATACCCAGCAGGCGCCGTCGGGCTGGCACGCCTCGCGGTTGTCGCCGCTCCAGGTGGCATTCAGGAACGCCCAGCGCAGCAGCGGCGGAAGAATCGCGTAGAGCAGGTACAACGCCAGCACGGTCAGGGCGATATTGAGCGGCGAGGAAAACAGATTGCGGCGCAGCCAGCCGATGACGCCAACGGTGCTGGCTGGCGGTGGCAGATCGGGATGCGGGATATGGGGCTCGGCCATGGTTCAGCGTTCCACCAGGGCTACGCGCTGGTTGTACCAGTTCATCAGCAGCGAAATCAGGAGGCTGATGCTCAGATAGATCGCCATGGTGATGGCGATGCACTCGATGGCCTGGCCGGTCTGGTTGAGCGCGGTGCCGGCGAAGATGGCAACCAGATCCGGATAACCGATAGCGGCGGCCAGCGAGGAGTTCTTGGTCAGGTTCAAATACTGATTGGTCAGCGGCGGAATGATCACCCGCAGCGCCTGCGGCAGAACGATCAGCCGCAGGGTCAGACCGCGATGGAGTCCCAGCGAGAACGACGCTTCGGTCTGGCCGTGGCTGACCGCCTGAATGCCGGCGCGGACGATCTCGGCGATGAAAGCGGCGGTGTAGATGGACAGCGCCAGTAGCAGCGAGGCCATTTCCGGGATGATCGCCAGCCCGCCCCGAAAGTTGAAGCCCTGCAATTCCGGGACTTGCCAGACCAGCGGCGAACCGGCCAGCCAGAACGACAGTAGCGGCAGGCCAAACAGCAGGACGAGCGAGGCTGAAAGCACGGGAAATGGCTGACCGGTCGCCGCCTGTCGCCGTTTCGCCCAGCGCGCCAGGATAATCGCCAGAACGATGGCGAGGCCGAACGCCGCCACTACCCAGCCAAAGCCGGGCTGAAACTGGGCCGCGGGCAGGTACAGCCCGCGAATGTTCAAGAATACCGTGTCGCCAAGGCTCAGGCTTTGGCGTGGCGGCGGCATCGCCCGCAGCACG
>JAGTSD010000353.1 GCA_018262135.1 Pseudomonadota bacterium
CGCGGCTGGACGATCATCAGTATGAAGAACGATTGGCGCGCGGTTTGGTAGTACGGAAAGCGAACAAGACCAAGGTACACTACACGAACGTAACTCAATGGGAGATATGAGAATGAAGACACAATGGCTGGCTCGCGCCAGCATGATGGCCGCGTCCCTGGTATTGGGATTAACGATTGCAGCGTGCAGTACTCCGAAAAAGGAGTGCGAAGCCTGCTTTAGTCATGCCGACTGCGAGGGGACGATGAACTGCCACTCGCGGCCCATGGCGGATGGATCGGTCAGGAGTGTGTGCGTTGACACCTCTAAAATGATCACCTGTCCGGTCCCCCAGTAAAAAACCAGTCATCAGGATTTTCGGTTTCCGTCATTCCCGCGCAAGCGGGAATGCGTTAACCCTCTGAAAAGGCTAGATACCCGCTTTCACGGCGCTACCTAGATCCCGCCGAACCGCCGTTTCGGGAACGCGAGGTGATCAAGGGCGACTCGCCGTAGAGCGCCGCATAGTGGGCGGCGAATCGGCCAAAATGAAAGAAACCGCATTCGCTCGCGACCTTGGCGACCGTGATTTCCGCAGGTCCGGCTTCAAGCAGCGCCCGGCGGGCCCGCGCCATGCGCAGTATCGTCAGGAATTGCTTGGGATTGACGCCCGATACCTCAATAAAGCTGCGTTCGAGAGTGCTGACGCTTGCCCCGACGTGGCGGCACAACTGCGTGACCTGGATGGGTCGCGAAAGGTGCGCCTTGAAGAACTCGTGGGTTCGCATCACCAGCCGCAACTTCTTGCGCCAGGAAGCGCGTTCCCGGGTGATGTCCCCGTCGGCGGCTGGCAGGATGGCGGCGAACGTGGCGGTCAAGCTCTCCTTGACGACGAGGCCGGCCGCGACCGGATCGAGAATGTTGCGGTCGCGCCGTTCGAGGGCGCGGAGTATTTCGACCGCGTCGGTTATGGCCGCCGAAACCTGTCGCCGTCTTGCCGCATCCAGAGGTGGGAATACAGCTCCCCTCGATTCCAGATCCACCCCCACCGTTTCAAGAGCAGCGCGCTCGAGCTGAAAACCCATCCAGCGAGTCCGCGGCGCGAAGCGGCAGTGAAACTCGGAGTGTTCCGGCAAGGCGAGCGCCACCGAACCGCGAAACGATACACCAACCACATTCCCGGTATCGGTTTCCGACTCAACGAAACCGAGCACGATACGATCCGCCGGCATCGCGCCGACGACAAAGATCGGAAGGTTATAGGCGCCATAGTCGAGTCGGCAGTCGCCGAGCTGGGCGTGCAGGATCTGACCGGCAAAGCGTCCGGCCTGGATCTGGACATGATCGAACGATCCGCCGCTCACGGCCTCGTCCAGCAGTTTCGGGTGGAACGAATCGAGCGCCAGCCTGCGAATCGCGGGTGGCGAGGAGATGCGGGTCGTCAAAAACTCACCTTCGCTGGTGGGGATCCAACCATCCAAATTTTAGATGGGATTCATTGGAATCCAGGCAACCACGGAGAATTTTTCCAGCATGTCCATGTTCGATACCCGCGTGGCGGTGATTTCATGACCACCACGCCGCTACTGTTGCTCGAACTCTCGGTCGCGCTGATCATCCTCGCGATCGGCATGGACTCCACCCCGAGGGACATGGCCTCGCTCCCCGGTCCGCGCACGGCGGTCATCACCGGCGTGTACATCCTGACCTCGGCCGCCATCTCGATACCTGATTCGCGCTGGCGTCGCGCCACCGCATCCCATCCAAATCGACTGGAGACTTGGCCATGAACAAGATGCTAATTGCCACGCTACTCGCCACGGGTTTGTTTGTCGGCATTCTGATTTTGCTGGAAGTGGGCCGCCGGCTCGGCGGCAAGCGACTGGCGCTCGACCCCGAGGGCGCGCGGGCGGGGACTGGCACGGTCGAGGGCGCGGTCTTCGCGCTCGTGGGACTGCTGATCGCCTTTACCTTCTCGGGCGCGGCCTCGCGCTTCGACGCCCGCCGGGATCTGATGGTCCAGGAAACCAACGCCATCGGCACCGCCTGGCTGCGGCTCGATTTGTTGCCCGCCAGCGCCCAACCGGCGATTCGGGAGAGTTTCCGGCAGTATGTCGATTCCCGGCTGGAGGTCTACCGCAAACTGCCCGATATCGAGGCATCGCGGGCTGAGTTGGCCAGGGCGACGGGGTTGCAGGGGGAAATCTGGACCCAGGCGGTCGCTGCCGGGCGATTGGAAGGCGCCCCGCCACCGGCGACGATGCTGCTGTTGCCGGCGCTGAATGAGATGTTTGACATCACCACCACCCGGACCATGGCGACCCACATGCACCCGCCGATCGCCATCTACGCGATGCTGGTGGGTTTGGCGCTGGCCAGCGCGCTGCTGGCCGGTTACGACATGGCCGGCGGCAAATCGCACAACTGGCTGCACATGATCAGTTTCGCCACCGTCATGGCGGTGGCGGTCTACGTCATCATCGACCTCGAGTTTCCCCGTCTGGGCCTGATCCGGGTCGATGCCTTCGATCAGGCCCTGGTGGAACTACGGGCCAGCATGAAATGAACCGGCTATCGGGCCGAATTTGATGGAGGACACCCGGCGCAGTGTCTGCGAAGGCAGTTCGCCGAACAGCCGCTGGTAGTCCGAGGCGAAGCGTCCGAGTTCGTAAAAGCCCTGTTCGTGGGTGATGTCTGCAACGGACACATCGTTGCGGCAGGATGTCAACAACCGACGCCGAACTTCGTGCAAGCGCCGCAACCGGAGAAAGGCCAGCGGCGTCACCTCGAAATACTCGCGAAAGGCATATTCCAGGGTGCGCTGACTGGCACCAGTGGCTTTACACCATTCCGGCACGGTGAGCATCGAAAGCTCGGCCACGCATAGATACTCCAGCGCGCGATTCAGCGTGCGGCGGCGCGCGAACGCTGTTGGTTTTGAGGCCACCGGGATTTGGATGGACCCGGCCAGGCGGTGAATCAGGTCCTGTTCGATGGCCCGGACGGCGGCGGGATGCCGCAACATCTCCGGGTGGCGCTGGACTTGCTCCAACAGCCCAAGCAGCCAGGC
>JAGTSD010000354.1 GCA_018262135.1 Pseudomonadota bacterium
CTACCAGCAACTCGACAGCCTGCGCGAATACGTGCTGGTGGATCAGGATCGGGTTCGCGTCCAGATTTACCGGCGGCGGGATGGACAGTGGTGGGTGGACAACATCGGTCCCGGCGTGCGGCTGCGCCTGGACAGCGTCGAACTGGACTGCCCGGTGGAGGCGCTGTACGAAGATCTGAGCGAGCCACTCGTCCCCAGCGCCTCGCCAGTGTATACTTGATTCCCAGTAGATTTCCTGGCGTAAATCTAAGGCGATTTCCATAAAAGACCTTACCAGGCCGACCTCTGTAGGGACACGGCGCCGCCGTGTCCCTGCGGGTCCTACAGGTATAATCTTTCCAGGAAATCACCTAAGCACACTGTCCCCAGAATTCGAAAACCGTATGGATTCGATTCCAGGGGAGAACGCGCACTGCGCGATGCACCCGATCTTCGGCGCCTCCATAAACCAACACGGGTGATTGGGCCTGACTCCCCGCCAAGGCCAGCCAGCGTTCCAGACCGATGAAGAAATCTCGATTCAGCGTCTGGCCCGACTTGATCTCAATCGGGCGCAATCGGCCGCCTGCGTCGGCAATCACATCCACCTCGTTGCCATTGCTGTCCCGCCAAAAATACAGGGGCGCGCGCTCGCCCTGGTTGAAATACGCCTTGATCAGCTCCGATACCACCAGAGTTTCAAAGAGATTGCCGCGCAGGGGATGGGTCGCGAGTTGTCCGGGCTCCTGAATGCCCAGCAGCCAGCACAGCAGACCAGTATCATAAAAATAGAGCTTCGGCGCCTTGATCAGCCGCTTGCTGAAATTGACAGGGTGTGGGCGCAACTGAAACACGATATAGCTCGCCTCCAGCACCGAAATCCATGCCTTCGCCGTGTGGTGGGTGACGCCACAGTCCGTGGCCAGTGATGTCAAGTGCAGGATTTGGCCGCTGCGCCCCGCGCACAACCGAACAAAGCGCTGAAAGATCTCCAGGTCCTGTACTTTGAGAAGCTGCCGAACGTCGCGTTCTACGTAGGCCATGACATATGCGGAAAGCCAGTCCCTCGGCCGCAAGCCACGGTCGTAAAGCGGCGGATAACCTCCGGTAAAGAGCATTTCATCCAGACTGGCGGGCCGAACGCCAGCTTGTTCCAGTTCGGGGATCGAAAAGGGCAGCAACTCGACGAAGGCGGTTCGACCCGCCAGCGACTGCGTCACGCCGGACAGCAAGCCGAACTGCTGAGACCCGGTGAGCAAAAACAACCCCATCCGGCGGTCCACATCAACGCGAGTCTGCAAATAGGAGAGCAACTCTGGCGCCCGTTGCACTTCGTCCAATACCGCGCCATCGGGAAATCGTGCGAGAAAACCACGGGGATCATCCATGGCCAGGTGGCGCAGATCCGGTTCTTCCAGGGAGACATACGGCCGATCCATAAACACGGCCCGCGCCAGGGTGGTTTTGCCGGATTGTCGGGGTCCGGTCAGAGTGACTACGGGAAATCCCGCCAGAAGACGGCGTAGCTGGGCCTCAATCGCACGGGTAATCATAGGGATAGACCTGATTATGTATTTTGGTAATTATTTTACCATTCTACATAATATTCAATCGCGGAAATCGGAGCGCTAACTGTAAGGCGCGAGGCGCCGGGTCAACCGATCAGCAGCGCCACGGCGTGAACGGCGATGCCCTCGCCGCGGCCGATGTAGCCCAGCCGTTCGGTGGTGGTGGCCTTGACGTTGATCTGGTCCGGAGTGATGGCCAGATCAGCGGCGATGTTTTCCCGCATGGCGGAAATATGGGGAGCCATGCGCGGGGCCTGGGCGATAATCGTGGCGTCCGCGTTGCCCACCGTCAGGTCCTGTTTCTGCAGCAGGGCCGCAACCCGCCGCAGCAGGATGCGGCTGTTGATGCCCTTGAATTCGGCGCTGCTATCGGGAAAGTGCTGGCCGATGTCGCCCAGTCCCGCTGCGCCCAGCAAGGCGTCGCACAGCGCGTGCAGCAGCACGTCGCCGTCCGAATGGGCGATCAGGCCGTGGGTATGCGGGATGCGGACGCCGCCCATCGTGATGAACTCGCCGGGCCCGAAAGCATGCACGTCAAAACCGTGACCGATGCGCATGTGGCTCTCGCGTCCAGGATTCAGCCGGTGGCAGCCCGGTGGGCCAGGTAAAACTCCGCCAGCGCCAGATCCTCCGGCCGGGTAATTTTCAGATTGTCCGCCCGCCCTTCGATCAAGCGGGGTGCGTAACCGGCCGCTTCCATCGCCGCCGCCTCATCCGTCACCAGCAGTCCGCGCGCCAGCGCCGCGCGCAAAGTCTCATGTAGTATTCCGAGCCGGAACATCTGCGGGGTCAGGGCGTGCCAGAGGTGCGAACGGTCCACCGTCGCCATGATCCGGCCAGCGGCATCCGCCTGTTTCAGCGTGTCCCGCACCGGGATGGCCAGCAGCCCGCCCACGGGGTCGTTCGCCAGTTCGACCAGCAACCGGTCCAGATCCCCAGCAGTCAGGCAGGGCCGGGCTGCATCGTGGACCAGCACCCAGTCGCTCGGCGCAGCCCACGCATGCAGTGCTTCCAGCCCGTTCAATACCGAATGGCAGCGTTCCGCGCCGCCGGTGACTACCCGCAGCGGCTTGGCAGCGGTCAGTTCGGTGGCGATCATGGGCCACCTTTCATCCTCAGCACTGATGGCGACGACTACCCCGGCAATACGCGGATAGTCCATCAGAGTTGCAAGGGAATGGGCAATGACCGGTCGGCCAGCCAGCGGTAGATATTGCTTGGGGATGGCCGAGCCCATGCGCTTGCCGATGCCGGCAGCGGGGACCAGCGCCCAGTGGCGGACGCTACTCACGGCGTTGCGACGTTCCATGGGTTGGCGCCGGCTTGGCGGGTTGAGTCACGGGCTTGACTGCTGGGACTGAGGATTTAGCCGGCGACGCGGGCTTGGCGGGTTGCGTTGCGGGTTTAGCCGGCGACGCGGGTTTGACGGCCGGAGCCGATGGTTTGGCCGGTGGCGCGGGTTTGGCAGCCTGGGCCGATGGTTTGGCGGGTGATCC
>JAGTSD010000355.1 GCA_018262135.1 Pseudomonadota bacterium
CCGCGCTGCTGTTGCCAGCTTCTGGGCGAAAGCTGTTCGATCACGTCATGTTGGGGCAGAACCGGTAACCGATGCCGGTTTCGGTGAGAAAATAGCGGGGTCGGGTCGGGTCGGCTTCCAGCTTTTGACGCAGATGGCCCATGTAGATGCGCAGGTAATGGCCACGCTCCACGTAGGGCGGTCCCCAGACCTCCCGCAGCAGTTGGCGGTGCGTCAGCACCTTGCCGGGCTTGGTGATCAGCGTAGCCAGCAACCGGAACTCGATGGGCGTGAAATGAACCGGCTGGCCATTGCGCGTCACCTGCCGGCGTTCCAAATCCACGCTCACCTCGCCAAAGGCGATAACAGCGCCGCCGCCCGGCTCGCGCAGGTGACGCCGGCTCACCGCTCGGACCCGCGCGAGCAATTCCGCCACCCCGAACGGTTTGATCAGATAATCGTCGGCGCCGGCGTCCAGCGCCTCGACTTTGTCGTACTCCTCGACCCGGGCGGATAGAACCAGCACGGGCATTCCGCTCCAGGCGCGCAGATCGCGGATAAAGTCCACGCCGTCGCCGTCCGGCAAACCGAGATCGAGAACGACCAAATCCGGCTTGCGCGTGCCCGCTTCCAGCAAACCGCGTTGCAAGGTGTCGGCCTCATGCACCCGACAGCCTTCCGCTTCCAGCGCGGCGCGCACGAAGCGGCGGATCGCTTGCTCGTCCTCGACGATCAGGACGGTCAGAGTGGATTCAGTGCTGGCGATCATGGCGGCTCCAGGTCAGATTCCTCATCGGGTTCCAGCGGCGGCGGCGTTTCCTGCGGTAGCGTGAACGTGAAGCAAGCGCCGCCGCCGGCCCGGTTCTCGGCTCGAATCCGCCCATCGTGGGCCTCGATGATCGCCCGGCAGATGGCTAACCCGAGACCGACGCCCGGCACCGCTGATTCCGCATGGCCACGAGTGAATTTTTCGAACAAATCCTGTTCGTGTCCAAGCGGCAAGCCGGGGCCTTCGTCCCAGACCTCGACCGTCACCCCCTCGGTTGCAACGCTGGCGGTCACGCCGATTACAGCGCCAGGTGGGGTGTACTTGGTCGCATTCTGAAGCAGGTTCACCAACACCCGTTCGATGAGTACGGCGTCGCAGTTGATCAAGGGGAGTTCCGGGTCGAGCGCCAGCCGTAAGGGATGCTCGCGCAGCGGTTGTTCCAGCATCCGCATGGCCGAACCGACCAGTTCCTCCAGCGATTGCCAGTCCTTGTGCAAGCGGACGCTGCCGGCCTGCAACTTGGCCATGTCCAGTAGATTGTCGACCAGCAGCGCCATGCGCTCGGCCTGTTCACGGATGGAGGTCAGTGATTCCTGGTAGGGCGACTGCTCGGCGATCAACTCCAGCGTCAGAGTTTCCGCCAGCCCGATCAGCGCGGTCAGCGGCGTGCGTAGATCGTGGGATAAGCCCGCCAGTAAGGAACTGCGCTCCCGCTCGGCTTCCATCTTGACCAGCGTATCACGGGCGACGGCGGCGAAATGCACCCGTTCCAAGGCGATGGCGATCAGCACGGCGAAGGTGTCCAGCAGTCGCCGCTGTTCCTGGAGCAATGACAACCGCCGCTGCTTGGGCGCCACGGCCAGCACGCCGCGCGTGCGCAGCGGAGCTTTGAGCGGCAGATATAACAGCGTCGCGGCGGGCAGGCTGTCGGTGCCGAGGCCAGCCGGAACATTGCGGTCGAAACACCACTGCGCAATCGCCAGATCCACTTCCGGTTTGCCGGGATGCGCCAGTGGTGACTGCAATCGGTCGTGGTCATCCGGCAACAATAGCAGCGCTTTGACCTGGAAGCTGGCCTCGACGCAGCGTTCGCTGATTTCGATCACCTGCTCGGCGACCAGCGCCCCGGACAACTCGCGCGCCATCTCGTAAAGGAAGCGGGCGCGTTCCTCGCGAGCGCGGGCAATCCGGGCCTGGTAGCGGAACCGGGCGGTGAGTTGGCCGACAATCAGCCCCACAATCAGCATCACCACAAAGGTCAGAATCGATTGCAGGGTGTCGAACGCAAACGCGAAGTGCGGCGGTACGAAGACGAAATTGAATGACAGCACATTGAGGACGGCCACTAATACCGCCGGGCCGCGACCGTGCCATGCCGCCACGCCGACCACCGCCAGCAGGAACAGCATGACGATGTTGGCATGATCAAGATAAGGCAGCAGGGGTATGGCGGCCAACGTGACGCCCAGGGAAACCAGCAGCGCCGTGCTGTAGCCCCATAGCAAACGGGCTGAATCGAATTGTTCCCGGGTCTCCGCATGACGGATCGAGCCGGTTTCCCTGATTTTGATGCGCTTGGGCAGTAGAGCGGATTCAGGAGGATGATCGTTCATGAAGTTTCTGGCGCGTTTTCAGTCTCCAACGGTGGTGGCGGTTCCAGCGGCAAGGTGAAGCTGAAGCTGGCGCCGCCCGCGTCCCGATTCGCGGCCCGGATTTGGCCGCCGTGGGCTTCGATAATCGCCCGGCAGATCGCCAGCCCAAGACCGACGCCCGGCACCGCCGACTCCACGTGACCCCGGGTGAATTTTTCGAACAGAGCCTGTTCCCGCCCGGCCGGCAAACCCGGCCCTTCGTCCCAGACTTCGACCGTCAGCCGGTTGGTTTCAGCGCGGGCGGTGACACCGATCACGGTACCCGCTGGCGTGTACTTGGCGGCGTTTTCCAGCAGGTTCACCAGCACCCGCTCGATCAGCACCGCGTCGCAATTCACCAGCGGGAGTTCCGGATCGAGCGCCAGCCGCAAGGGATGTTCCCGCAGCGGCTGTTCCAGCATCCGCGTGGCCGAGCCGACCAGTTCTTCCAGCGACTGCCAGTCCTTGCGCAGCCGGACTCCGCCGGCCTGCAACTTGGCCATGTCCAACAGATTGTCGGCCAGCAGCGCCATCCGCACCGCCTGCTCGCGGACCGCCATCAGCGATTCCTGGTGAGGAGATTCCTCGGCCGCCAACTCCAGCGCCAGCGTTTCCGCCAGCCCGATCAGCGCGGTCAGCGGCGTGCGCAGATCGTGCGACAGC
>JAGTSD010000356.1 GCA_018262135.1 Pseudomonadota bacterium
ACTTGGCGGCCGGATTGCCGGCCCCGGTGGCGCCGTGGCAGGCCGAGCAGGCCGCGACGCCGCTGGTCAGGTTGCCGCCGCGGAACATGGCCTCGCCCGCCGGGGCCAGGGCCGGATCGGTCGTGCCGCGGGCAATCTGTTGCGACGCGAAATAGGCGGCCAGGTCTTCCATGTCCTGCGGACTCAGCGGCGCCACCATGCCGACCATGATCGCGTTGACGCGAGCGCCGCTCTTGTATTCCTGCAACTGCTTGACCAGATAATCGGCGCTCTGACCCGCCAGCTTGGGATACTGGGTCACAGCGCTGTTGCCATCCGCGTTGTGGCAAGCCGCGCAAACCGCGGACTTGGCCTTGCCGGCGGTGGGGTCGCCAGCGGCCAGTGCAGCGGTCGCGGAACCGAGCAGTGCGCACGTTGCGGCGATCACAACGAGTTTTTTCATTTTTGGAAGGCTCCTGTACGATGACGATATTCGGTTCAGGCGACCTGCCGCCGGCGCGAAAAAAAGCGGCGCGGTTCGGCGGCCAAGCCTCGCTCGATTGCGGCGGAACCCCTGCTTGCCGGGATCAATCCCACCACGTGAAAGCGGTGGTTTTATATATCAGTTTTGGCCTTTGAGTTCAATGAAAAACCCTGATAAATCTACTCTCATGCCAGCGGTCGCCCCAGCCGCCATTCGCTATCGCGCTGCCCATTTTCTCAACAGCGTCAATTCCCTAGCGCAACTGCCACCCGATACGGGCCGGGAAGTCGCCTTCGCCGGCCGCTCCAACGCCGGCAAGTCCAGCGCCCTCAACGTCCTGACCGGCCAGCGGCAGCTTGCCCGGGTCAGCAAAACGCCGGGCCGAACCCAGTTGCTCAATTTTTTCCAGGTGGAGCCGGAACGCTATCTGGTGGATCTGCCCGGCTATGGCTACGCCCAGGTGCCGGACGCCATTCGCCGGCACTGGCGGCTGTTGCTGGAACGTTACCTGCGCGAGCGCCTCGCTCTGCGCGGCCTGATGCTGCTGATGGACATCCGCCATCCGCTGACCCCCCTGGACCGCCAGTTGCTGGATGGCTGCGCCCACCGCCAACTGCCCGCCCACATCCTGCTGACCAAGGCCGACAAGCTCGGTCGCGGCGCGGCGCAAACGGCGCTGCAACAGGTGCAAAAAGCGCTGAAAAGGGACTATCCGCTGACCAGCGCGCAACTGTTTTCGGCGCCGACCGCACTGGGGGTGGACGAAGCCCACGCCCGGCTGGACGAATGGCTGGGGTACTGATTCAACGTCCGCGCAGCGAAGGCGGATCGGACAGCCTCCGCCAGCCGCCCGCCAGTAACCGAGCCTGCAGTGTCTGGGTAATCAGCTCGCCGATCCGCTCCAGAAACAGCGTACCCATGCCGGGATGAAAACGCCGGGGGTCGCCGCTGCCCACCGCCAGCATGCCGCGCCATTCGTCACCACCCAGCGGGATCAGCGCCGCCGAGGCGGCCAGATGGGCGCTGTCGCCGAACAGGGCGGCGGCCTGTTCCGGACTCAGCCGGCCACACTGGGGCCGGCCGGCGCGGAACACGTCATCGAACAACCAGATCACATCCGGCCGCAGAAATTCTTCCACCGCGCTCAGTCCGGTAGTGGGCGGCATGGCGAGACACAGGGCGACGCCATCGGCCCTGAACTCGTCGCGCAGGATCGCCTTGATGCCGTGCAGCAGCTCGTCCAGCCCGCCCCGCGCGTCCAGCAGCCCCAGCGCCAGCCGCTGCACCCGCTCGGCCAGCCGGTCGTTGTCGCGGGCGATGGCGATCAGTTCCACCAGCTTGTCGCGCAGGCGCTGGCAGTGCTCCCGCAGCAGGCGATTCTGATATTCCAGCAGCGACACCGCCGGCCGGCAGGGATGCGGGATGCACAGGTTCTCGGTCAATTCGGGATGATGAGTGAAGAAGTCCGGATGATCGCGCAGGTAATCCACGATCACCGGTTCGGGATCGAACGCTTCCCAGTCTTCGCTCATAACTCGATCCACCCCTCGAACACTGTCGCCGCCGGCCCGGTCAGGGTCACCGACTCGCCCTCGCCGGCCCAGTGAATGCTCAGTTCGCCGCCGGGCAATTCGACCCGGACGTTCGGCCACAACAGCCCCCACAACCGGCCCGCCACCACCGCCGCGCAGGCGCCGCTGCCGCAGGCCAGAGTCTCGCCGGTGCCCCGCTCGAACACCCGCAGGCGGATGTGGTCCGGCGCGACGATCTGCATGAACCCAACGTTGGTGCGCTGGGGAAACCGGCCGTGCCGCTCCAGCAGCGGCCCCAGATGGGCCACCGGGGCGCGATCCACGTCGTCCACCACCAGCACCGCGTGGGGATTGCCCATGGACACCACGCCGACTTGCAGTTCCACCCCATCGGCGGCGATGGAATAGCGGGGTGTACGCTCGGTGGCGAAAAACGGCACTTCGGCCGGCTCCAGCCGGGGCCGACCCATATCCACCGCCACCTGTCCCTCGGGCAAAAGCCGCAACCGCAGCAGACCGGCGGCAGTGATGACGCACAGTTCGTCCTTTGCGGTCAAGCCATGGTCGCGGACGAAGCGGGCGAAACAGCGAGCGCCGTTGCCGCACTGCTCTACCTCGCTGCCGTCGGCGTTGTAGATGCGGTAACGGAAATCGGCTTCCGGCCGGTCGGGTGCCTCCACCAGTAGTACCTGGTCGCAGCCGATGCCGAAATGGCGGTCGGCCAGCCGGCGAATCCGAGCTGGATCGAGCGCCACGGTCTGGTTGATCCCGTCAATCACCACGAAATCGTTGCCAAGCCCGTGCATCTTGGTGAAATGCAGTTTCATGGCGTCAACTCCAATCCGTTATTTTATCCACAGAAGTCACGGATGCCACGGAAGATTAAAGAAATCCCTGAGTTCTATGGTGGACGAAATCACGGACCCATGCTCGTTGATCCGCGTACTAATCCCTAATCCCTAATCCCTAATCCCTAATCCCTAATCCCTAATCCCTAATCCCTAATCCCTAATCCCTAATCCCTAATCCCTAATCCCTAATCCC
>JAGTSD010000357.1 GCA_018262135.1 Pseudomonadota bacterium
TCGCGATCGGCACGTATGCCTTCAACGTAAGGCAGGTCGAGGTCCTCGCGCTGACTGGCACGCGGCCGTAAGAGATAGCGGGCGGTGATCGGCGGGATGAACTTGTTGCCTTCCTTGGAGCCGAGTCCGCTGCGCTGGTGGCATTTGACGCAGGCCGCATCTGCACCCTCGATGCGCATTCCGCCCTCGCGGACCGCCACCAGTGGCTTGCCCGACCCCAGTGTGCCGTGCAAGTAGATCGCCTTGCCGATGTCCGAGGTTGTCTCGTTGCTTGCGTGGCTAGGGTAAGCCAGCAACAGGGCGAACAGGAATGTTATGGCGGCGGCGAAAAAGGCCTTGATCCGATGACGCAGCGCCGGTGTGTTTTGCGTGCATGCGCTGCACGCAAAAGCCGAATTGCCAGGATTTTGGTTTTTCCCAGTGGGTGAAGGAATGTCGTTTCTATTGCGCATTGCCGGAGTCCGGCATGGCCCCGGGGTTCGGCCCACGCGGTTGGCCGGCCCTCAACTGGGTATCGCCGCCGATAGACGTGAGCATCTTCCGCCCCGACGCGAGTGGCTTGGCGAATATCTGGTCTTCCAGTGGCGGGTTGAGCAGGATTCTTTCGATCACTATCCGGTCGGGGATTTTTCCGGTTTCCGTGTTGTTTTCGATCAGGAATGGAATCTGCAGGCCGTCGACGCTCCGGTAATTGCGGTAATGCCTCGCCGCCGATCCTGACCTGCCAAGGGCATTGCGCGACTCGCGCTCGCTCCTGATCTCCAGGAAGGACTGCGCATCAAGCCATACATGGTAGCTGGCGCCGGAGGGGAGTTTTACCCCGAGCCGGTAGGTTTTGCTGCCCGCGATCTCGCCGACCCCCTCCAGCACCACGGCGGATCCCTTGGCTCGCCAGTCCATCAGGGGGCCCTCGATCACCTGCCCGTCTAGCGCGAAAGCGATTTCGTCGGCCGAGTAGGGCTGGAGATCCGGTTGTCCGCTGTTTGTCGAACGCAGCTTCCAGCCGTGCTTGCCGTCGAACATGCGCATCGACATCTGTTGCGGGGCGTTGATCGTGAAGCGTGTCTTGTTGGGGCGTTTCATTTCCAGCACGAAGGGCACGCGGGTGCCGGTGGCAGTGCCGGTTTCGACATGGCCGATCCAGACCATGGTTTCGATGTCGCGCCACGCTTCCAGACCGCCCCTCGCGGCCACGTTCTTCTCGACGATCTGCTCGGCCGTCAGTTCCGGCGCGGCATCAGGCATGCCCGCCACGGCTTGGCAGCAGATACACGCCGCGAGCACCCACCATGCGACCCGTCCCATGGTTCGTAACCCTATTGGCCGGAAGCCGCCACCTTAAGCTGTGGCTTGGCGAACAGGGCGTCCTCCAGCGGTTGATTCACCGCCACCTTCTCGATGGTCATCTTGTGGGAGGACTGCTTGATCCCTTCGACCACGGTTTCCAAAACATGGGGTACGGTCAGCCCATTCTCGATCTTGTAGTCGCGGTAAAAGATGGCCACGTTGCGCAATTTGCCATCCATCTTGCGCGGATCGCCGTCAATTTTCGTTTCGAGAAACGTCGCCGCGTCGATCCACACGTTCCGTTCAACGCCACCCTTCAGCGTCAGCTTGAGCTTGTAGGCATCACGTCCTTCCACGGCCTCGATTCCTTCCAGTTTGATCTGGGTACCCTTGCTCGCGTAATCCACCAGCGGCCCGTCCAGTTCCGCCCAGGTCGTGGCCAGCTTCGCCTCGATCGGCGTGAAGGGTTCAACATCGTCGCGGTTCAGGAAGGGCCTCACCTTCCAGCCCTGCGTGCCGTCGTATACCTGAAAGGCGGTCTGGTCGCGGAAGCGGATTTCCAGTCGGCTCTTGTGCGGCCGCTTCATTTCCATCACGAAAGGCAACAGCGAGTTTTGCTTGCCGCCCGCTTCCATCTGACCCGAAAAGCTCAAGGTCTGCACTGCTCGCCAAGCCTGCAATCCACCCCGGGCCGCGATGTTCCGCTCGACGATCTGGGCCGCGCTGTACTTGCTCGCGCGTAGGCTGGGTTTGCTCGCCTCGGCGGGGCCGGGTTTGCTCGCGTGGACTGCAGCGGGGCTGCCCGATTTCGCGATGAGGTTTGAGGAAGTCGATGCAGCGGCCGTAACCGCCACTGACATCAGGCCATAGGCCAACAAAAGGATTCGCTTTTTCATTTCAATTCCTCCTTTTTCGTTCCATCGATGGGGCCAGCCATTACTCGACCCGCAGTCCGTCGACATGAAAGGAACCGATGACCACGTTGACGCTGTCGCCGGACCTGACCAGATTGCCCTTGTTGGAAAACACCATCCACAACTCCTGTCCCGGTTTGGGTGGCGTGGTTTGCCGCAGCGGGCCCACCTTGTCCATGACCGGAACCTGCAGCACCGCACGGCTGCGCAGACCGATCATGTAGGGCGTTGCCGACCGGTCACTCAACTGCTTGGCGCGAGCCGGGTCGGTCACGCGATAGCTGAAGCGGATCAGATTGCCCGATGCGGTGCTGCGCACCAGGAAATTGTCCACGCCCCATAAGGACTGATAGTAGCTATTGGCGCTGTCAGGCTGGCCTGCCTGACGGTGGGGGGACGCCTTACGCGTTGCGGTGGGCGTGGCGGCCCGGCTCACCGCTGCGGCATCGCCCGCCTGATCCGCTCGGGCCAAGGTGGGAATGAGGCACAAACCGCTTGCGAGCAGGCCGGTGAATATTCTCCCGAACCACCGCTGCCTCATACTGGTTGTTTGCATGTCGGGCACCTTTCCTTCGTGTGTGGCTAAGTGTGCGATCTATCCAGAACCGCTTCCGGCTTCACTCGGCGGGGGGGATCCCCCGGCGAGATCGGCTCGGTTGGCCCTGAGGCTAGGGTACGAACTCCACCGCGCCAATATCGAACCCGCTTCCCTGCGGCCGCGTCCTGCCGAAGAAGTCGCGATTCGGCGCGCCCGTCGCACTGGCGGCGTCGATCGCCGGCGAGCCAACGGAGATCGCGTAATCCCCCAGCAGCGCCTGCAGCACCCCGGTTCCGGG
>JAGTSD010000358.1 GCA_018262135.1 Pseudomonadota bacterium
AGCAGCGGGAGGAGGGCCGCGCGCGCCATGGTGCAAACTTCATCAGCGGCTGTTAACGTCCATCGAATGATCCGCTACCCGGAGGTTAATGCCCGTGAGATCGTCCCCACCGCTCCGCTCCCCTCCCTGGACGCGCCCCTGGCTGGGCCTGCTGCTCGGCCTGGTTTTGATCGCCTGCGGGCCGGAACCCGCGCCCGTCGCGTCGATCGCGACGGCGGCGTCCTACCAGGATCCGACGCTGCTGGCGCAGGCCTGGCGGCAGCCCGTGGCCGCCACCTATCAACCGCACTTCGAATATCAAAGCAACGGCGCGTTCTGCGGACCGGCGACGGTGGTCAATCTGTTTCGCTCCCTGGGCATCGACCGCTATACCCAGGACACCGTGTTCGACCGGGCGCCGGTCGGCTACTGGAAGGCGCGTATCCTGGGCCTCACCCTGGATGAACTGGCCCAGGTGATTCGGGCCAACGCCGACCTCGAGGTGACGGTGCTGCGCGATCTGACTCTGGAGGACTTCCGGACGCATCTGCATCGCGCGAACGATCCCGCTTCTCGTTATTTGATCAATTTCAACCGCCAGCCTCTGTTCGGCGTGGCGATCGGCCATCATTCCCCCCTGGGGGGCTATCTCCCCGAATCGGACTCGGTCTTCGTGCTCGACGTTCTGGATCAGTATAAACCGTTCCTGGTCCCCGCCGACCGCTTGTACGCCGCCATGAACACGGTGGATCCCGAAACCGGCCGGACGCGGGGCCTCCTGCTCGTGCGGGCCGCGACCCAGCCGGTCGCGGTTCCCCCCGCGATCGCGCCGCCGGCGACGACGGGGGCGCCTGCCCGCCGGGAGCCGGTCGAACGGGAGGGCGTCGCGCCGTAGCCGATCCTAAAACCGGCCGATCAGGCTGAAATAGAAGGTCCGACCGGGCAGCGGGATGTCACCGGGAAAGGCGGTGCCAAAGCCGGCGTCCTGGACGTCCGCGTCGAACAGGTTGCGAACGTCCAGGCTGGCTTCCAGGTGGGGGGAGAAGGTGTAGCGCGCGAAGGCATCCACCAGGGTATAGGTAGCGGGGCGGGGCCGGGGATCCTCGGCCACCCGGTCGCGGGCGCCGACGTACCGCGCCTGCAGCGCGAACAGCCAGGGTTGCTGCCGGGTTTGCAGCAGCGCCAGGGCTTGATGGTGCGGCGTGTAACCGGCATCCGCCCCCGTCGTCTCGTCGGTATTGTCCTGATAGGCGTAGTAGCCGTAGAACTGGGTGGCGCGGGTGAGATCCCACCACAGTTCGAATTCCAGGCCGTGCCCTCGTTGCCGGCCCACGTTTTCGGGCCGGGATTCGGGGCCACCGGTGTTCTGCAGCCGGATTTGATCGTCGGTCTCGTGGTAGAACAAGTTGACCCGGGTGCGCAGGTCCAGGCGGGGATGGTAATCCAGGGCCAGTTCGAGGGCGTCTACCTGCTCCGGTTGCAGGTCCGGGTTGCCCCACAGGGCCGGAATCTGGCGCGCCTGGGTTTCCAGCAGCGAGGGCGCACGGAAGCCGCTGCCGTACAGCAGCTTGGCGGTCAGGTCGTGCCGGGCGTTCCAGACCAGGGCCAGCCGGGGATTGACGGTCGCGCCGACGTCGGAATAGTGGTCGTAGCGTGCCCCCCAGGTCAGGGTCCAGTCCGGATGGAGGATCCATTCGTCCTGGATATAAGCATAGAGCAGATCGCGGGAAAAGGTCGGATCGCCCAGGGCGGAATCGTCGGTCGTGTCTTGCACCGGCCCGATCGGCAGGATCAGGCCATCGCTCAGCCGGTAATTGCGGCTTTCCGACTGGAGTTCGATCCGCCCGAATTCGGCGCCCAGCCCCAGGGTCAGGTCGTGCGCGCGGAACCCCGTGTAGCCGAGCACGTTCTGGGCGCGGAGGGCGCGTTGCTCGAACGCGGTGTTGTAAATCACGCCGTCCGGAAACACCCCGAACGCGCCGGGTGGAAAAAAGTGCCAATCGTCCATCCGGTAATGCTGCCACACGCCGTCCAGGAAGCCGTTGACGGCCCAGTCGCCCGTCTGTTCCCGGTATTTGAAGGTCCCTTCCCAAACGGTGCTGTCGATGCGGCCGAACGGATCGAGCGCGCCGGAGACGCCGGTGCCCAGCCCCAGATTGCGCCCATCCGAGACCCGTAGCCCCAGGGAGGTCTTCGGGCCGGTGAAGTTGATCTGCGCGCCGAACTCCTGGCGACCGAGAGCGGCGGTTCCCGGCGCCAGCGAGGCGTGGGTGCCGAACAGGGCATCGAGACGGGTTTGCTGATCGGCCGCGACGAACGGCGCGTAGCCATCGGTCTCGTCATACTCCAGGGCCCCGACGACCTTGACGTCGCCCCAGCGCCCGCCGCCCAGCGCCCGCACGTCGCGGGTAGCGTGCGTGCCGCCGCCGAGCACCAGTTGCGACTGCTCGGGAACCTCCCGCCGGGTGATGATGTTGACCACGGCGGAATAGGCGTCGGCGCCGTACAGGGCCGAACCGGGACCGCGAATGACTTCGACCCGGTCGATGAGATCCAGCGGAATTTTGCCCAGGGTCGTCCGGCGGTCGCCGAGCACTAATTCCGTCTGCGGCACGCCATCCAGCATGAACAATACGGTCTGATTATAGGACGAGGAAAACCCGCGGACCGCCACCACCGGATCGAACGGGTTCGCCGTCCGACCCAGGTAAAACCCCGGCACCAGCCGCAAAATATCGATCAGGTCGCGAGCGCCGGTATCGCGAATCTGCTCGGCCGTGATCACCGAGGCGACGGCGGGCGCGGTCTGGAGGGATTGGGAACGGCCGGTGGCGATGGACACCGTCTCGATATCGCCGAAGGTTCGTTCGAATTCCCCCTCGGGCTGTGCCGCGACGGGGGTCGCTCCCCAGAGCGGAGAGACGGTCGCCAGCAGCGCCAGGGCGTGTCGGCGGTTGAAGAAGGCTGTCGCTGGCATCGGAGTGACCCTCCACCGGTGGCTCCAAAACTTGAGGACCCTCCTGGACGCGGTCGGTACGCCGCATTCCGTCGTTCCGACCGTGGTTTTTGGGCTCTGTGCGCCAAATTTCGCCCATAGGTCATTGAGCGATCAATAAAATAATTCTTCCTGATCCAGGGAGAATTTTCTATTGCAACGGAGCGGTCCTTCTTCGGACTATCCGCCCCGAATCACTCACAGGATCGCAGGATTCGGGAAACCATGAAACGACCGCATCGGCTAATCGGGCGCCTGGCCTCGTTCCCACCGCCGGCGAACGCCGGGGATGAGGTTCGGGGAGGGCGCTCGCCAGCATTCCGGGCGAGGGCTACTCCAACCCCCATCGCGGCGCTGGTGACTGCAGCTACGGCCTGCTTCTCCCGCACGGCAGGGGAAGCGGCAGGCGGGCTAGGCACCACGGAAGGCCGAGCGAAAGCACCGAGCCACCGACCAACAGCACCGCCGCAAGGAAAACACGCGCAACCGGCTAGACCGTTGCGAACGCCAGGCCGCCGAAGAACGGGCGCGCGAGGCGGTGCAACCCATCGGCGACCCGGCGGCTCGGTCGGTGGCGAGCAACCGCAAGCGATGGCCGTTCGAACGGAAAGAATAGCCCAGAATCCGACCGTTCGCGCACAGCCTCCGCGCCGACTCGATACAGCGGTTGCCGGGCTTCTGGGACTCGCCGTCGTGCTGGTGCTCCCCGCCAGCCACGCCACGGAGCCGCTGTATCGCGGCTATACCATCCTCACCGAGGCCCCCATCGCTCCCGGCCTCGACCAGACCGTCTACCTGCGGGTCCGGGGCCAGAAGGTGCTGGAGGGCCTGCGGGAAATCCTCCACGGCACCGGCTACCGGTTGGCGGATCCGGCGGCAGCCGATCCGGAGATCGGGCGGTTGTACGACCAGCCCTATCCGGACGGTCAACGGGAGATCGGGCCGCGGGCGTTAGGCGCGGCGCTGGAACGGCTGGCCGGTCCGGCCTGGCAGTTGGTCGAGGACCCGGTGAACCGGCGGGTGAGTTTTGAAGTGAAAGCGGCCTACCGTTCACCGCCAGCGGTACGTGGACCGACGGGGCTGACGGCAGACTGGGACCGGAGGGATCGATGAACAAGAGACTTCTTCCGATTCTTCTGATCGCGGGTGCAGTCGCGCTGGCCGGCTGTCAGGGGCCGGCGCCGCTGGCGGCGGGCGCGCGGTATCCGCAGCGCGATTTGACCGCACCCTGGCCAGAGCGCCACTATTGGCAGGTCCCGCCCAGCAGTTTCCCCACCACGCCCACGGCGGCGGAGGAGAATGCCGGCCGTGCGCCGGACGCCCTGCCCGCCGCCCGACCCCTCCAGCCCGCGCCGCGGACGCGTCTGGGGCGCGTTCCGCGCACGGCCTGTGCGCCGCGGGGCTGCTGAACATGCGCGCCCGTGGCCGTTGGCTGGCGGGGCTCCTGGCGTGCAGCCTGGGCGCCGTTCGCGCGCAGACCACCCTGACCGAAACCCCCGTGCAGTATTCGACGTGGGGGCCGGCGAGTGACGCCGCGTTGGCGGCGCACTGGGGTCTCACGGCCGAGGACGTGCAGCGATACCACCACTACATGGCGGTGGAGGGACAGTATTTCTATCGCCACCTCGATCCGGTGATGGTGCTCGGCCTGATTGAAACCGACCCGGCGCAACGCACGCGCTACGCCGAAAAGTATTTAGAAACGGAGCGCCGACGGATCGAGGCGCAAATCCGCTTCGCGACCCTGGCGGCCACCGTGCAATTCCAGCGCTTCGGGTTGGAAAAGTGGGTGGATTTCTCCACCTTGCGCGGCGCTCGGGCCCGTTCCGGCGATCTCGCCACCCGCGCACGGCCCGACGCGGGAGGGAACGGCGCCTTTTCGCCCGTCGCGCCCGCGCCGGGCGCCACCCGCCCGCGCGCGGCCCGTCCGACCGCCCCTGGCGCCCTCGCCGCATCGCCTCCCCGCGCGCCGGTCCAACCGCAAGCGGGCGACACCGTCGATGTGCTGGTGGAACCGGACTGCGGGGCGGCGTGTTACCAGAAGCTGGCGGAGCTGCTCAACATCCCCAAGGTCCGCATCCGGGTGTACGGGCGCCATTTCAAGGATACGCCGGCTTTTATCGCCTGGTTGGAACAGCGACCCGGCGATGCCGCCACGCGCGCGGCGGACGCGAAGCGCCTGGAGCCGCGCCGCTTTGATCCGCTGCTGTTTCGCGGCGTCAGCACCCTGAAGGCCCCCGTGGCGCTCTGGCGCCGCCAAGGCGTCTTGCTCTCGCCCTTCTAAGATGGGTCGCGCGCTCGTGGGCCTGTTCGTTTTGCTGATCGCCGCCTGCTCCGGCAAGCCCGCGCCGCCGTCCGGGCAGACCGAGACGGACGCCGACGAACGGGCGCTGCGCGCCTGGTTTCATCCCCGCTCCGCCTCGCCGATGACGGACGAGGGCCAGGCGATCACCGGCCGCGTTCCTCGGACGCCGCCGATCCCGTTCCCGCCCGGCGACCCGTTCGCCGCCGCCCGTCTCGGCCAAGGCCCCGTGTTGAGTCGGACGCTCGCGGCGCGCCGGAGCGCGCTCGCTCCCCTCATCGACGCCATCGCCCTGAGCGAGGGCGTGGATCCGGCGCTGGTCCATGCGGTGATTACCCAGGAATCCGGCTA
>JAGTSD010000061.1 GCA_018262135.1 Pseudomonadota bacterium
CGCGACGTGGAAAGGGGATTGATCCAGTGAGACTGCAAAGTGTCCGTGTCCGCAACTTCAAAGCCATCGTTGATAGCAAAACGGTCAAGCTGGGGCCGCTAACCGTCTTCATCGGCAACAACGGAACCGGCAAATCGAGCCTTATCGAAGCCCTCGAAACCTACCAAAGCATCGTGCGCGACGGCTTGGATGTCGCCATGCAACGCTGGCTGGGCATCGAACACGCCCGCCACAAGGGGCAGGAAGCCAGGGAGCGAGCGGGCGTCATGGTCAACCCCATCCGCTTTGAACTGGCGCTCGGCGAAAGTCCCCGCAAGGTGTGCCGCATCGAACTGGAAGCCAATAACGATCCGGCGGCCAATCGGATTTTTATCGCTGGCGAACGCATTGCAGCGCCGGAAAGAGCGTTGATTGTCCGCGACCCAGCTAAAGCGTATGGCTTCGGATACTCCATCCTTCCCTCATCGCTGGAGCATTACGCCAGGGAAGTCCAACACATACACGGCTGGCAATTCCTCATGCTCGCGCCCGAACGGATGGGTCTGCCCGTCCCCCAGCAACGTACCGCTGGCGGCGTGCGACTGGCAAAAGATGGATCGAATATCGCCGATTTCCTGCTCGACATTCGCCGGCAGGACCCAAACGTCTTCGATGGCATCGTCGAAACCATGGCTTACGTTCTGCCCTATGCCCGCGATCTGCAACCATCGGTGACCTCCGAACTGGAAAGAAAAGCCTGGTTGCAACTGACCGAGGCCAACTTCAAGGTGCCGGGCTGGATGCTTTCTACCGGCACTTTGCGGCTGTTGGCCCTGCTGGCCTTGTTGCGCCACCCCAAACCGCCGCCTCTGATCGTGGTGGAAGAAATCGAAAACGGCCTCGACCCACGCAGCATTCATCTCATCGTCGAGGAAATCCGCAATGCCGTACTGGACGGCGTGACCCAGGTCATTTTGACGACGCATTCACCCTATCTGCTGGACCTGCTGACCCTCGATCATCTGGTGCTGGTGGAAAGAAATGAAAAGGGCGAACCCTGCTTCCGCCGCCCCGGCAATGATACTTCCATGACTCAATGGACCAGGGAATTTGCTCCCGGCAAGCTCTACACCATGGGCAGCTTGTCGGAAGCCTGAGCATGAAAATCGGCTTCATTTTCGAGTGTGGTCCTGGGGGTGCGGACAAACAGGTCTGCGAATATCTGGCCCGGAAACTGCTCCCGGCTGTTCAGTGCATTTCGAGGACGCTCGATAACAAGGCCAACTTGCTCAAAGACGCCGGTCGCGTAGCCGCCGCTCTACTTGCGGACGGATGCGAGCGAGTATTGATTGTCTGGGATTTACGCCCCGCGTGGCCGGACAAGAAACACAAACCTTGTCGCCGGATAGAGCGGACCGCCTTACTGGAAGTTCTCGATAAAGCCGGCATTGCCGATCAACCGGTATTTGTGGTGTGTATCGAACAGGAACTGGAAAGCTGGCTATTGGCGGACGAGCGCAAGCTTGCCGAATATTTGTCCACTTCAGCGCATCAGTACACCGTTGCCAAAGTTCGCCATCCAGACCGGGAGCAACAGCCCAAGGCAGCGGTCATCAACCATTTCAAAGCCGCGCGGGGCTGGCGCTACGATGATAAGGTCCATGCCGTGCAGATCATTTCCGGTAACGAACCGGATTGGGACAGGTTGCGACGCTCGAAGTCATTCGCAAGATTTGAGAGAAAAATCAAGGGGAAGTTAATATCCTGTCAGCGGAACTCTTGCCTATGATGAAGGGGGAGTTCCATCCAGTTGATCAGCTTTTTCCGGCGATTTCCGCTCATCCAGATAGGCCCGGATAGCCGCTACCGGGCTGGTCGCACTCTCCAATAGCGAACCGTGGCGCAGGAAAAGTAGCCAGTGTTTTTCCCGCTCTGCGTGTGACATCTGGTCGCAGCCCTCCTCATACCAGCTCGCTACATCGTGGAGGAATCCCTCTACCTCGCACCGATTACGCCGCTCGCGTTCCCGCTGGGCGTACAGGTCGTGATACCAGAGCAACAAACGCTCGAAGGAAAACGAACGTAACTGAGCCTCAGCCGTCGCCAGATCGGATGCGATGTCCGCCAGGATGCCGCGATAGACCACCAGATAAATCCACTGCCGGTCCAAAACGTGGCAGGCATCGCAGAACAGGGATTCGCGCACGATGCGGAGTTCCTCGGCATGGCCGACGCAATCGCCGATGCGGAAATCATCCAGCGCACAATCGAACGCCTTGGTCTGGATGGAGCCAATCTGCGCCTGGCACGCTGCGCAGGGGATCGGCTTTTCAAAATGGATGGTGTCGAACATGCCCATGATTCACCTCACGGCAAAGGGGTAAAGCCAACATCATGAGTCGCTTGGGATCGCAACATCAACATGAACTTGATCCGGCTTCGAATGCCTTGCGCTAAAATCGCATATCCATCCCCCGAACTGACCTGCCATGCTCTTCGACGATCCCCAACGCTTTCAGTCTTTTATCGGCGAATTCCGTTTCGACCGGTTGTTTAACGAACTCGGCTGGGATCGTGCGGGCGCGCGACCGCATACGCTCCAAATCGGCAGCGAAACCTTCACCTTGACCGCCGTCGCCCAAAAGCGCGGCGTCACCCTTTTCCGCTGCTCCCCGGATACGGCGGGCGGGATTCCGCTCCGGCCAACCCTGCTCAGGATCGAGCAGGAGGCGGCGAAACTCGCCCACGAGCATCTGCTGATTTTCACCGATGCCGCTCAAACCCGGCAGACCTGGCTGTGGGTGGCCCGCGCGCCGGGCCTGCCCGCCGCGACCCGGACCCACCACTTGGGTGGATGAGGAGGAATAGCCATGGAAAAACCCTCAGTCTACGTAGAAACTTCAGTAATCAGTTACCTCGCCTCCAAACCAAGCCGAGATGTGATCGTCGCTGGGCATCAGCAATTAACCTTGGAATGGTGGGATACCCGCGACGAGTGGCGCTTGTTCGTATCGCCACTCGTCATACGTGAAGCGGGAGGTGGTGACGCCGATGCAGCAGCCCGGCGTTTGGCGTTCACCCAAGGTCTAACAGTAATTGCCGATAAGCGGCGCTGCCCAATCGCTGGCTGGCCTTCTCCTAGCGGGTGCTGCGGTACCCGGTAAGGCGGCGGAAGATGCGCTGCATATCGCTATTGCGACTATTCACCGTATGGAATACCTGTTGACTTGGAATTGCCGCCATATTGCCAATGCAACCAGACGCTTAGCCATTTCCAAGATTTGCGAACAGGCCAGCTATCGGACACCCGTCATCTGTACCCCCGAAGAACTCCTGGGAGAGAAACATGTGGAATGATCCCATTGTCGAAGAAACCCGCCGCATCCGCGACGAACACGCCCGCCAATTCAACTACGATCTGGCGGCCATTTGCGCTGACCTGAAGCGTTTCGAGGCCACGTTGCCCGGCGCCCCTTTTGCGCCGCCCGAGGATGAAAGCGGTTTGGCAGTCTTGCGCCAAGCCAAAACCGCCCAAGAGCGTAAGCCGGCTATCGTTATCTCTGAACTGTCAGTTACGCTCTGATAATCCTTCCCGTGGAACCCAGCCTTACCAGGGGAACGCTTCCCTTACCCGACCTGGCTCGATCCCGGTTCAGCGAACCGACGCCGGTCACGCTCGCCTTCCTCGGCCCGGTCGAATGGCTCCATGGCCCGCTCCTGGGCCTGCTCTGTTCCAGGGAATGCCCTGGCAACGCCATTCTCGCTACGCTCGACCAGGCGCCCGAATGGGTGAAAGCTGGGCAGATCGTGATCAGCGGCTTTCATTCACCGCTGGAGCAACAGATATTCCGCTCGCTGCTGCACCGGTCTGGCCAGGCGGTGAAAGTGCTGGCGAGAACCCTCGAAGGCTACCGGGTGCCGCCCTTGGAGCGCACAGCGCTGGACGCCGGCCATCTGCTGCTGATTTCGCCCTTCCCGGCCGAGGTCCGGCGCACCACCCGGCAAACCGCCCTGGACCGCAACCGTCTGGTGATTGCCCTGGCCTCGGAGCTGGCGATCCCCCATGTCCGGGAACACAGCCCGCTGGCTGAGCTGTTAAAAGCGGCCAGGATGAATTCATAAATCTTTTCAGGATGGGACTTTACGGCTTAAATGATAATCATTATCATTTAAGTGAATTTACCGAACGCCCTGCTGGCCAACTATCCAGCCGTCATCCCCGGAGCTGTCCATTCATGTCCACGCGACCAACTTCCCGCTTCCTGCCGCCTGTTTGCTGCCTGTTATTGAGCCTGATAGCCGCACCCGCGCTGGCTGACGGCGAAGTCAACATCTATTCGGCGCGCAAGGAAGACCTGATCAAGCCGTTGTTGGACGACTTCTCGAAGCAAACCGGCATCGCCGTCAATCTGGTGACCGGCAAGGAGGAAGCCCTGTTGCAGCGCCTGCAAAGCGAGGGCGCCAACACGCCCGCCGATATTCTGCTGACCGCGGATGCGGGCCGGCTGGCCGCCGCCCAAAAGGCCGGCGTGTTGCAAGCGGTGAAATCCGACACGCTGGCGGCGCATATTCCGGCCAGCTACCGCGATCCAGAAGGCTACTGGTACGGGCTGTCGGTCCGCGCCCGGCCGGTGATCTACGCCAGGGACCGGGTCAAGCTGGGCGACTTGTCCACCTATGAAGCCTTGGCCGATCCCAAGTGGAAGGGCAAGGTTTGCGTGCGCTCCTCCGACAGCGTGTACAACCAGTCGCTGGTGGCCGGGATGATCGCCCATCACGGCGAGGCCAAGACCGAGGCCTGGGCCAAGGGTTTGGTCGCCAATTTCGCCCGGCCGCCCACGGGCGGGGACCGCGACCAGATCAAGGCCGTCGCCGCCGGCGAATGCGACGTGACCCTGGCCAACACCTATTATCTGGGCAGCATGGTCGATTCCCGGGACGAGGCGGAGAAGCAGGCCGCCGCGAAGGTGGCGGTGTTCTGGCCCGACGCCAAGACCACCGGCGTCCATGTCAACGTCAGCGGCGCCGGCATCACCGCCCACGCCCGCAATCGCGACAACGCCGTCAAGCTGCTGGAATTCCTGGCCGGCGACTCGGCGCAGCGCTGGTATGCCGAAACCAACAGCGAATATCCGGTCAACCCGGCCATTCCGCCCAGCGCGACGCTCAAATCCTGGGGCGAATTCAAGGCCGATACCCTCAACGTCGCCAAATTGGGCGAATTGAACGCGACCGCCGTTCAGGTCATGGATCGGGCGGGGTGGAAATAGACCGCCCTCACTCCCAAATGACCCCCCACCCTGACCCTCCCCCGCAAGGGGGGAGGGAACCTCTGAATGGGATGAGAGGAGTTTGGGCGCGAACCGACCGCTGGTCCCTGCTGGTGGTCGGAGTTGCTTTGTTGCTGGCGCTGCCGGTGTTGACGGTCTTCGTCACCGCGTTGCAACCGACTGGCGCGGTCTGGCGGCATCTGGCCGCTACCGTGCTGGCGGATTATGTCTGGAATTCCGTACTCCTGATGCTCGGCGTCGGGGCAGGAACCCTGCTGATCGGCGTTCCCGCCGCTTGGCTGACCAGCGTCCACGAGTTTCCCGGCCGGCGCTGGCTCGAATGGGCGCTGCTGCTGCCGATGGCGATTCCCGCCTACATCATCGCCTACACCTACACCGGCCTGCTGGATTTCGCTGGTCCGGTTCAAGCCACGCTGCGCGAATGGTTCCACTGGACCCGTCAGGACTACTGGTTTCCCGAAATCCGCTCGCTGCCGGGGGCGGTGGTCATGCTGGCGCTGGTGCTCTATCCCTACGTCTATCTGCTGGCGCGGGCGGCCTTTCTCGATCAATCGCTCGCCGTGCTGGAAGTCAGCCGGACTCTGGGGGCGGGACCATGGCGGCGTTTTGGCGCGGTTGCGCTGCCGATGGCCCGCCCCGCGCTGATCGCCGGCGTGTCGCTGGTGCAAATGGAGGCGCTGGCCGATTATGGCACGGTGCAGTATTTCGGGATCGGGACCTTCACAACCGGCATCTTCCGGGTCTGGTACGGCATGAACGACAGCACCGCCGCCGCTCAACTGGCTGTGTTGCTGCTGCTGTTCGTGTTCGCATTGCTGGCGTTCGAACAACTGTCGCGGCGGCGGGCGCGGTTCCACCACGCCGGCAACCGGCAGTATCGTCCCGCGCGCCTTGCATTCGCGGGTCACTGGGGATGGCTGGCGACCGGGGTCTGTCTGATCCCGTTGCTGTTCGGTTTCCTGATTCCAGCAGCACAGTTGACGGTCTGGGCGTGGCGGACCGCGCCGCGCGTGGTGGACGGGCGTTTCCTGGCGTTGCTAGCGAACAGTCTGTGGCTGGCGCTGGGCGCGGCCCTGCTGGCGCTGGCGCTGGCGTTGCTGTTGGGCTACGGTCAGCGGTTGCGACCGCGACCGCTGGTGCGGTTGGCGGTGCGGAGCGCCGGACTGGGTTACGCGGCGCCCGGCACGGTCGTCGCCATCGGCGTGATGCTGCCGTTCGCCGCCATCGATCGCGGCCTGGACGGCTGGGCGCGCGAATGGCTGGGTCTCTCCACCGGATTGCTGCTGAGTGGAACGCTGACCGCTTTGCTGTTCGCCTACTGCGCCCGGTTTCTGCCGGTGGCGCTGCACGGCGTCGAAGCCGGACTGACTCGCATCCGGCCGAGCATGGACGATGCCGCCCGCTCGCTGGGTTCGACGCCCAGGGGGGTGTTGTGGCGGGTGCATGTCCCGATGCTGCGTGGCAGTCTGCTGACCGCGTTGTTGCTGGTGTTCGTGGACGTGCTCAAGGAACTGCCGGCGACCCTGATTCTGCGCCCCTTCAACTTCAACACGCTGGCGGTGCGCGCCTACGAACTGGCTTCCGACGAACGGCTGATGGATTCGGCGCCCTTTGCCCTGGCCATCGTGCTGGCGGGCATCGGGCCGGTGATCCTGCTCAGCCGCGCCATCGGCCGCACGAGACCGGGTTATGACGCCGTTCCTTGACTTGACCGATATTGACATCGCCTATCCTCCCCGGCGGGTAGTTCAGGACTTGTCGCTGCGGCTGGATTGCGCCGGCATCGGCTGCCTGCTCGGTCCCAGCGGTTGCGGCAAGACCACGCTGTTGCGCGCCATCGCCGGCTTCGAGCCACTCCAGCGAGGTTCAATCCGGCTCGAAGGCGTCGAACTCAGCCGGCCCGGTTGGACCCTGCCGCCGGAGCGGCGGCGGATCGGCATGATGTTTCAGGATCTGGCGCTGTTTCCGCACCTGACCCTGGCCGACAACGTCGCCTTCGGCCTGCGCGGCTGGAAGCCGGCGGAACAGCGGGCACGAGTCCGTGATCTGTTGCGGCTGGTCGGGCTGGACGATTGCGCCAAGCGTTATCCGCATCAGATTTCCGGCGGCCAGCAGCAACGGGTGGCGCTGGCCCGGGCGCTGGCGCCCCGGCCGCGGTTGTTGCTGCTGGACGAGCCGTTTTCCAGCCTGGACGTGACGCTGCGCGAGGGTCTGGCGCACGAGATTCGCGCCATCCTGCTGCGCGAGGGCATCGGTGGGTTGCTGGTCAGCCACGATCAGTTCGAGGCGTTCGCCTTCGCCGATGAAATCGGTGTTCTGCGCGAGGGCCGTTTATTGCAGTGGGACACTGCCTACAACCTCTATCACCAGCCGGCGGATCGCTTTGTCGCCGACTTCATCGGCCAAGGCGTGTTACTGGCCGGCCGGATCGAAGAGGGAGGTCGGGTGAGCACGGAACTGGGCGAGCTTGACGGGCCGCCGGGGACCGGTTGCGCGCCGGGCGATGTGGTGGAGATTCTGGTACGGCCGGATGACGTGATCCACGACGACGCCAGCCCGCTGAGCGCGGAAGTGGTCGAGCGGGCGTTCCGGGGCGCGCAGTTTCTGTATACCCTCAGGCTGCCCAGTGGCGCGCGGCTGCTGTGCCTGGCGCCCAGCCATCACAACCACGCCCTAGGACAACGGCTCGGTATCCGGCTGGACATCGATCATCGGGTGATGTTCCGACGGGAGTTGGCGACCGGGCGAGAGGATTTTGGCTGGTCCGCGACTATTTGATGCACGCATCGGCACAGGCCTGGTCATTTTCACCCAGCGTCGGACGCGACCGTACCCGTGTGGCGATTCGGCGCGCTATCCAGGGAAAATTCCCGAACCTGGCCGGTGCGCACAACGTTCGGTTGGGCAACTCGAATTCCCCATTGTGACAGCCAGTTCCGGTTTCATGATCATCCCGCCGTTTCCCGGTCGGCGCGTTGCTTTCAGTGGCGAAACCG